>CAIWHP010000199.1 GCA_903912445.1 uncultured Lentisphaerota bacterium | reverse complement strand
TAGAGGTTCTGCGGCGTGGCGACATCCCACAGCTTCGCGTCCGGCCACGGCGCCGTGAAACGCAGCACGCCGTTCGTATCGGGCTGCAGCGCCCCTGACGCGAAGGCGTGCGCGGGTTGGCCGCAGCCGGTCACGTCCGCGCGCAGGCGGAACGGCCCCGCGCCCAGCCCCGCGGTTTCCGCCGCGAAGGTGATCGTCCGGTCGCGTACCGAGGTGATGATCTGCGCATCCTCCAGCCGGCCCTGCGCGGGCATGGCGCACAGGAAGAGGTCGCCGGTGATCCCCTTGAGCTTGACGCTCGCCTTGTCGGTGATGATCCGGTCCGGCGCCATGAACGCGTTGCGCTCGGCCGTCAGCGGCCGCGCGGTCACCAGCAGCGCCAGCTCCTGCTCCACACCCGGTTTCAGTTTCCCGGTCAGCTCCAGCTCGCCGCCGGGATACCACATGTCGCCGCAGGCCACGCCATCGACGAAGGCCTGCGCGTGCGTTTGCAGCATGGTGAAATCGAGCACCAACCGCCGGCCGACCCACGCCGCCGGCACCACGAGGCGCCGCTTGTACCAAGCCTGCTGGAAGGTCTTGCTCGTCACATGTTCCTCCAGCCACGGGGCCAGCCACACCTGTTGCGCCCCGCCCGCGGTAATGCCGGCCGACTCCGGCCAGATCCCCGGCACCTTGAACCAGCCCCAGCAATCCCCCACGGCCGGCACGCGCTCCGCCGCTTCCTTCGCCAGCACGGGCCGGAAACCCCACAGGCCATTGAGACAGATTTTCTCCCGCGTCGACGTGGTCTGCCGCCACGCGTCATCGAGCCGCCAAGGATTTGCTTCCGCGCCCGCCGGCAGCGGCGCATCGGCCTTGACCAGCGTACGGAGGCGGGCGACGGTCAGCGACAGGTTGCGGAACTCGACCGTCCCCGACGCACCCAGATTACAGGGGCTCAGGTGCAACATCACCGCATCCTCCGGCACCGGAAAGATGCGTTCGCAGTCCTGCCAGCCTGTGGTACCGATCAAGCCAAAGACCTCCGGCCAGGCGCCCACGCGCTCGCCCTTCGCGTTATGGAACGACATCGTCAGCCGGCCGGTCTGCCAGCTCTCCTTGCCCAGCGTGACGCCGGTCACCTTCATCTGCATGGCTAGCTTGAGCTGGCTGTATTCCGGGTTTAGCGGAATTTTGAGATTCACGCCCGCGCCTGTCCCGTCGAGCACGAGACGGTTGCCCGCCGCGTCCTTTTCGATGCGCGCGCCCTTGCCGCGCGGCCAGCCCTCCGGCCAGCCGCGCGCGTCGAGCTTGGAAAAGTCGCCGTTGCTGAGCAACGCTACCGGCTGAGCGGCACCCGGCTTGTGCTCATCGGCCGCCGGCGCCAACAGCGCCATCCCGACCACCAGGCCCATCATCCAGCGCATCTTTTGCATCAGGTTCTCCGTTTCCTTCAGGCCAGCCTCACAACGCAGCCGTCCGCCGGATATTATCAGAACCGCGATGCCCGCGGCATAAGGCCTCTGTAGCGACGGTCTGTGACCGCCGAGGGCGCTCCCGCCGCGGCGGGAGCGCCGCTTCCGTTAGCGGGCGCAGCA
This sequence comes from uncultured Lentisphaerota bacterium, assembly GCA_903912445.1. GTDB lineage: Bacteria > Verrucomicrobiota > Kiritimatiellia > CAIQIC01 > CAIQIC01 > DP16D-bin41. The sequence continues at coordinate 93,358 of CAIWHP010000199.1, read as the reverse complement.
AGCCTGCGCCCCTACAGCTTCGGCAATAATCACCACCGCGCGCCGTTCTTTTTCCGAACCTTGGAAACCGCAATGCGAATTTTTCCAACCCTTGGAAAACCTGTGGAGCGCAAGGTTGGCTGCGCCTGTCTCGCCTGCGGCTCGGCTGCTTGCGCCTTGTCCGGGGGAGCAGGCTCCGCCGTGAAGGTGCAGTTCCTTTGGAGGCGGATGGCGCGCAGCAAGCTGCGCGGCCGAAGGCGCAAGCGAGCTTGCGCACTCCACGGCGGAACGGCACAGTTGCGGGCCACGCAAAGAACGCAGGGGAAACGCTATGAAAATAAGTCGCTGTCTGGGTGGGTTGCTATTGGGCGCGGGGCTGTGCTCCTGCACACCACAGGCGGATTTCTATGTGGCGGTCAACGGCGACGACGCCCATCCCGGCACCAAGTCCAAGCCGTTCGCCACCGTGGCGCGGGCGCGCGACGCTGTGCGGCAGCTGCATAAAGCCACGCCGCAGTCCGCCAAACCCAGCATGGTTTTTATCGGCGGCGGTTTCTATGCGCTCAAGGAACCGCTGGTCTTTACGCCGGAGGATTCCGGGGCTGAAATGAACGTGGTGTACTTTGCCAACCCCGATGACGAAGCGATCTTGAGCGGCGGCCAGCTCATCACCGGCTGGCGCGAAGTCGCGCCGGGCCGCTGGGAGACGCAGCTGGCGGAGGTCGCCGCCGGCAAATGGAAGTTCTCGCAGCTCTACGTCAACGACCAGCGCCGCCCGCGGCCGGTGCTGCCGAAGGAGGGCTACTACTCCATCGCCGGCCAGGTCGCGCCGACGCGCGGCGAAAGCCCCGATCGCTTTCGTTTCCGCGAGGGCGAGTTCCGCGCCGACTGGCATAACCTCGGCGATATCGAGGTCACCACGTTCCACCGCTGGACGATGGACCGGCTGCGCATCAAGGCCGTGGACACGGCACAACATATCGTCACCTTCACCGGCCCGACGCACAGCCACGCCCAGGCGCCGCTGTCGCGCGCGACGTGGTACCGCCTCGAGAACGTCCGCGAGGCGCTGACGCAGCCGGGCGAGTGGTACCTCGACCGCAGCACCGGCGTGCTGACCGTGCTGGCGATGCCCGGCGAGGATCTGCGCAAGGCGCGCGTCGTCGCGCCGCGGCTCCAGCACGTCGTGCGGTTCGATGGTCGCAAGGATGCGCCGGTCAGACGCATCACAATCGCCGGGCTGACCATCGCGCACAACGGCTGGAACACGCCGGACCGCGGTTACGGCTTCCCGCAAGCTGATGTGATCATTGACGGGGCCGTCACCGCCCGCTACACGCAAGAATGCGGGCTCAGACAATGCGTGGTACGGCACACGGGCAGCTGGGCCGTCGATTGGGGCGAGGGCTGCCACAGCGATTTCGTGGCGCAGAGCGAGCTGTTCGATCTTGGCGTCGGCGGCGTGAAAATCGGGCCTTATCAACTCGGCCACGAGGCCGATACCAACAAGTGGGCCTCTGGTTGTTCGGTCGCGGATACGCTGATCACGCATGGTGGCCGTGTACTACCTGCCGGCATCGGCGTATGGGTCGGCCATGCCGGACACAATTATATAGCCCAAAATGAAATCGCTGACTTCTATTACTCCGGCATGTCGCTGGGCTGGCGCTGGGGTGCGGGTTTCAGCCCGGCACAGCACAACGCGGTTAGCGGGAATCATATTCACACCATCGGCCAAGGCGTGCTCAGCGACATGGCCGGCATCTACACCCTCGGCGAATCGCCCGGCACGGTGCTGCGCGGCAACTGGATCCACGATGTCAGCCGCGCCCGCTATGGCGGCTGGGGCATTTATTTCGACGAAGGCAGCGCGAACATCGTCGTCGAAAACAATCTGGTCTATCGCACGCAGGACGCCGGACTGCACCAGCACTACGGCACCGACAACACGGTGCGGAACAACATCTTCGCCTTCGGTACCAACGGGCAGATGCGGCTGAGCAACCCGAAGAAGAGCGGCGTCATCACCATTGCCCAAAACATGTTCTACTGGCAGACCAACAGGCTGTTCGAGTTGGAAAACCCGATCGAGAAGATCAACCTCTCCAGCAACCTGTACTGGCAGGCCGAGGGCGGGCCGGTCAAGTTCACCAAGACAGAAACGCTCGCCGAGTGGAGCAAGCGCGAGCCGGGCGCGGTCGTCGCCGACCCGCTGTTCGTCGCACCGGAACGGAACGATTTCCGGCTGAAGTCCGGCTCGCCGGCCGGCCAGATTGGCTTCGTCGCCTTCGATGCAAGCACGGCGGGACGGACGACCAAGACCGCGCGCACGGCCAAGCTGCCGCCGGTGCTGCGCGTCTTCCCGCCCGCACCGGCGGAGCGCAACCTGTACCTGAATCTGATCCTCGATGACGATTTCGAGGCCTATGCGCCCGGCCAGAAGATCACCGAGTTCGCGACGCAGATCAGCACCGGCGACGTACTCGCCGTCACGGGCAGCACGGCGGCGGGCGGCAAGCAGAGCCTGAAGTTCCGCAAAGGCCCGCCGGGGAAATACTCGTGGACCCCGCACCTTTACGCCAAGGTCCGCTACGAAGTGGGCCTCGTGCGCGCCAACTTCGATCTGCGGCACGAGCCGGGTGCGCAACTGAACCACGAGTGGCGCGACTGGTCAATGCACGAGGGCAAGTCCTACCGGGCCGGCCCGTCGCTGAACGTCGCCGCCGACGGCACGCTGACCGCGAGCGGGAAGAAGTTGCTGGTGCTGCCGGAGCGCGCGTGGGCGCATATCGAAATCGTCTGCGGCCTCGGCGCGCAGGCGGACGGCGCCTACAGCGTCGTCATCACCCTGCCCGGCCAGCCGCCGCAACCATTCGCGGGGCTGAAATATCAGGTCGGTTTCAAGGCGATGGACTGGATCGGCTTCTGCACCTTCGGCAAGGAAGGCACGCAATACCAGATCGACAACTTCAACCTGGCGCCGGTGGCGAAACCGTGAAGAGCTTTTCATCATCAGGAGCAAGCTGACATGCAACGCAGGACTTTCTTCCGCCTGGCCGGGCTGGGCACCCCGGCGGCGTTGGGCGCACCGTGGATCGGCAACGCCAGGGCAGCCGCAGCCTCGCCCGGCTGCGTCACGGAGCCGGCCCGCGAGGTGCCGCTGGCCGGCACGGCCGACGTAGTGGTCTGTGGCGCAGGACCGGCCGGGGTGGCGGCGGCGCTCGGCGCCGCGCGGCAGGGCGCCAAGACGCTCCTGCTCGAAACGCACGGCTGTCTGGGCGGCATCTGGACCGCTGGAGCCCTGACGTGGATCCTCGACCACACCAACAAGACCGGGATCATGCAGGAAATCTGGCAGGGCTTGGAGCGGCGGGGGGCGCGCGGCCTGACCCGCAAGGGCGGCGGGACCAACGCCGCCGACACGGAGGCGATGAAGCTGCTCCTGGAAGAGCTGTGTGCCTCGGCCGGGGTCCAGATTCAATTGCATACGCGCGTCTGCGCCGCCGCGAAAACTTCGGACCAGCGGTTGACCCACGTCATCACCGAATCCAAATCCGGCCGCGAGGCCTTTGCCGGCAAGGTCTTCATCGACTGCACGGGCGACGGCGACCTGGCGGCGCAGGCCGGCTGCGGCTGGGACATGGGCTACGGGCAGCAGGGCGTGACCCAGCCCATGAGCCTGATCGCGCTGGTGGCCGGGATCACGGTCACCGAGGCCGGGCCGTTCGTCCGCACCGAAGATCTGCCGATGTCACAGAGCAAGACCAACCTGCGCGCCGAGATCAAGCGCGGCGGGCATGTTTCCTCCTATGGCGGGCCCTCCCTGTTCCCGGTGCGCGAGGATCTGTTCATCGCCATGCTCAACGAGGAGCACGGCTTCAAGGGGACCCGCGCGCGCGACGTGACCGCCGCCACCCTGCACGCCCGACAGGAACTGCACACGATGCTGGACGGGCTGCGCGCCCTGGGCGGCGTCTGGAAAAACGTCCGGCTGGTGGCCACGGCCGAGCAGATCGGCGTCCGGGAAGGGCGGCGCATTCACGGGCTCTACACCATCACCGATGCGGACCTGCGCGAAGGCCGCCGGCATCCGGATGCGGTGTGTCGCGCCACCTTCGGCATCGACATCCACACCATCGATCCGGTCGAGGGCAACAAGGCCGTCGGCAAGATCGGCTACCGGGCCAAGCCCTACGACATCCCGCTGCGCGCCCTGATCGCCCGCGACGTACAGGGCCTGATGATGGCCGGCCGGTGCATCAGCGGCGATTTTATCGCCCATTCCAGCTACCGCGTCACGGGCGATGCCGTGGCGATGGGCGAAAGCGCCGGCCGGGTGGCCGCCCGCGCCGCCCAGACCGGCCGGCTGCCGCAGCAGGTCGCGCTGGAGGAGCTCAAAACGTGAGACACGTTTCCAAAGGTTGGAAAACAGAAACACTGGTTTTTCCAGACATTGGAATAGGATTTCAACGCAAAGGCGCAAAGGACGGCGGAAGGCGCAGAGCTGGATGTACATCTTTGCGTCTTCCGTCTTGCCTCTGCGTCTTTGCGTTAAAGTTTTTCAAGGCTTGGAACCTCCACCTCGATTGAAGGCATAACTATGACCACCACATTAAATCGCCGTCAGTTTTTGGTGTCCGGCGCGCTCGCCGCGGGCGCGGCGGCGTTCGGCGGCTGCGCCACGCCGTGGGCCACGCGCTATCCGCGCCGCCTCGCGCCCAACGAGAAGCTGAACATCGGCATCATCGGCTGCGGGGGCAAGGGCGGCGAGGACTCACGCGGCGTCTCGGGCGAGAACATCGTCGCGGTCTGCGATGTGGACCAGATCGTCCTCGACCGCGCCGCGAAGAAGTTCCCGGGCGCGAAGGTCTTCCGCGATTACCGGGTGATGCTCGACGTGATGAAGGAACTCGACGCCGTGACGGTCAGCACGCCGGACCACCACCATTTCCCGGCGGCGATGCGCGCGATCGAACGCGGGCTGCACACCTACGTCCAGAAGCCGCTGACGCACTCCATCTGGGAGGCGCGCCAGCTGACCGAGGCGGCGCGGCGGCACCGCGTGGCGACGCAGATGGGCAACCAGGGCACGAGCGGCAACCACATCCGCGAGCTGTGCGAGATGATCTGGGCCGGCACCCTCGGGCAGGTGCGCGAGGTGCATATCTGGACCGACCGCCCGATCTGGCCCCAGGGCAAGGACCGGCCCGCGGGCGCGGACCCGGTGCCGAAGCATCTCGACTGGGATCTCTGGCTCGGCGCGGCGCCGGCGCGGCCGTTCAAGGACAAGTATCCCGACGTGGACCGGCACGTCTACCACCCCTTCTGCTGGCGCGGCTGGGGGGATTTCGGCACGGGCGCGCTGGGCGATATCGGCTGCCATGCGCTGAACCATCCGATGTGGGCGCTCAAGCTCGGCTCGCCGGACAGCGTCGAGTGCGTCGAGACCAGCGGCATGAAAAACAACGACAGCTTCCCGAGCTGGTCCGTCGTCCGCTGGGACTTCCCGGCGCGCGGCGACCTCGCGCCGCTGAAGCTGTTCTGGTACGACGGCGGCAAGCTGCCGCCCAAGCAGGAAGAGATGGGCAACCGGGCCTTCAGCGACAACGGCCAGCTCTACATCGGCGACAAGGGAAAATTCTGCGCCGGCCGGCTGTGGCCGGACGCGCTGATGAAGGATTTCAAGAAGCCCGCGCCGACGCTGCCGCGTATCGAGAACGAGGACCACTACAAGGATTGGATCATCGCGTGCAAGGGCGGCCGGCCGGCGTGTTCGAACTTCGATTTTGCGGGGCCGCTGACGGAGACCGTGCTGCTCGGCAACCTCGCGCTGCGGCTCGGCAAGAAGCTCACGTGGGACGCCAAGCGCCTGCGCGTGCCGGGCTGCCCTGAGGCCGATGCGCTGATCCGCCGCGCCTACCGAAAGGGCTGGGCGTGAGATAACATTTCGAATTGCGAAATGTGGATTGCGAATTTTGAAGACCAAGTTACACACGTTAGCGCGCTCGCGCCGCGAGCGCCGCGAGCGCCGCGAGCGCCGGCGGCCACGGCGTGGCCGCCCTACCCCGCCGCCATCTTTCCCTGCTTTCCAGGATTTAGGACTACGATGAATATGCCACGCCGCCAATTCTTGAAAGCCATGGGCAGCAGCGCCGCGCTCGGCGCGCTGGCGCCGCGCAGCTTTGCCGCAGACGGGCCGCCCTACGCCCGACACTGGCCCGCTCAGGTCGTATCGGCGCCGGAGCTGGCCCTGCCGAGCGGCAAGCGGCTGCCCTTCGGCTGGAGCGCAACGGCCATCGGCAAGGAGACGGCGCGATTCCGTTGGGCGGATGCGGTCACCGGTGGCACGCCGACGCGGCTGCGCCTGGCGGTGGCGCTCGACGTGCGCGACGAGCGGAAGATCGAGGCCTTCCTGCCAGAGTCCGGCCGCGTGCTCGGCACCTTCGACATCCGCTTCGCCTCGCTCTTCCAGCCCTACGAGATCGCGCTGCAGGCGCAGGACGCCGACGCGCTGCGCCGTGAAGGTCTCGGCCTGCGCCAGGTCGCCGGACAGGAACCGCTCCGGGTTTTCACCGGCGGCGAAAAACTCCCGCCCGCGCTCGCGGTGCACCTGCTCGTGCCGGGCGCCGCCGATGCGTTCAGCGAATTTGAAGCGCGCCTGGGTTCGCTCGCGAGCATCCAGCCGTTCAGCTGGAACGAAGGCTGCGTGCTCGATGGCCTGCTGGATCTCGCGGAACTGCCGGGCCGCGCGCAGTTCCGGCAGGTCGCGCAGCAGCATCTCGCCCTCTTCATCCAGAACGGCCGGCTGGTCTACGAAGACCCCAAGAGCGTGCCCGCCGACTGCCGCGTCTATGGCATCGAGGGCGTCCTGCCCTTCGCCGCGCTGGCGCGGCTGGAGCCGCAGCATCCGCTGCTCGAGCTGCCGGTGCAGTTCGCGCTCAAGCGCCGCGACGCCTCGGGCGCGGGGCTCGACGGGCACAGCACGACCAGCGAAGGCACCTACACGGTCGGCTATCCCCTCGCCCTGCTCGCGCAGGCGCGCCGGTCCGAGGAGCTGGCGCAGCTCGCGCTGGCGCAGCTCCGCGTCCGGCAGGCGCGGCTGTTCGACGGCAAGGCGTTCTACCGCACGCACGAAAGCGGCGGCGCCCGCGGCAACCGCAACTGGGCGCGCGGCGTCGCCTGGCAGCTGCTCGGCCTGGCCCGGACGCTGGCCGTACTGCGCGAGCGCAGCGACATCACGGACCTCGTGCGCGGCTTCGTGCAATTGGCGGACTGGGTGCAGCCGTTCCAGCGCGCCGACGGCCTGTGGAGCGTCTTTGTGCATGAGCCGCAGCTGACGCCGGACACCGCCGGCTCCGCCGGCCTCGCCGCCGCGCTCGCGCTGGGGGCCCGTCACGGCTGGCTCCCGACCAGGGCGCGGACTGCAGCTGCAAAAACCTTGGTGGGGCTCAAGGCGCACCTGACGCCGGACGGTTTCCTCGGCGGCGTCTCGCAGTCGAACAAAGGCGGTGAGGCACTGCAACGCGGCAGCTACCGCGTGATTTACCAGATGGCGATGGGGTTGATGGCACAGCTCATCGCCGCGTTGGAAGGTCCGCCACCCAAAGGAACCACATGAACACCAGCCGCCGCAGCTTTCTCGCCACCCTGTCCGCCGCACTCGGCGCCGCCGCGCTCGCGCCCGGCGTACGCGGCGCGCCCGCCCGCCCGCCGCGAATCCTGCTGCGCTCGTCGTGGCAGACCGTGAACATCGGCGACATTGCCCACACGCCGGGTGTGCTCACGCTCCTGCAGACGCACCTGCCGGAGGCGGAGGTCATGCTGTGGCCCAGCAGCGTCGCCGACGGCGTCGAGGAGATGCTGCGACACAATTTCCCCAGGGTGAAGATCGTGAAGGGCACGGCGCTCAAGGCCGCCTTTGACGAATGCGACTTCCTGCTGCACGGCTCCGGCCCCTCGCTGGTGGCCCAGAAGGATCTCGCCAAATGGCGTACCGCCACCGGCAAACCGTACGGCATCTACGGCATCACCGTGGGCGCGCTCGATGCCGAAGCGCGGGAGCTGATCAACAACGCCAAGTTCATCTTCTTCCGCGACTCCGTCTCGCTGCAGTTCGCCAAGGACCACGGCGTCACCTGCCCCGTCATGGAGTTCGGGCCGGATGGCGCCTTCGGCGTCAAGCTGCGCAACGACGCGGCGGCCGACAAGTTCCTGCGCGAGCACCAACTCGAGGACGGAAAATTCCTGTGCTGCATCGCGCGACTCCGCAACACGCCCTACTGGAAGATCAAGCCGGGCTATGCCTTCGACGCCAAGAAACACGCGCGCAACGAGGCGATGAGGGAGCACGACCTCGCGCCGCTGCGCGCGGCCATTGCCGCCGTGGTCCGCCAGACCAAGCTGAAAGTGCTCATCTGCCCCGAGGACTCCAGCCAGATGCAGATCAACAAGGAAAACCTCGTGGACAAGCTGCCCGCCGACGTGCTGCCGCGGGTGGTCTGGCGCGAACACTACTGGCTCACCGACGAAGCCTTGAGCACCTACGTCCGCTCCGCGGGACTCTTCGGCTGCGAGATGCACAGCCCGATCATGTGCATCGGCAACGGCATCCCCGCCATCGTCTGCCGCTGGCAGGAACAGACCAGCAAGGGGCTGATGTGGCGCGACATCGGCCTCGGCGAATGGCTCTTCAACCTGGATGAGGAGAGCGAAATCCCCGGCCTCGTCCCCGCCGTGCTCGCGATGGCCACGGACCCCGCCGCCGCGAAGGCCAAGGCCGCCAAGGCCCGCGCCTTCGTCGAACAGCGCCAGCGCGAGACCATGCTGATCGTGAAGCAAGCCTTGCCGAAGGCCTGAGCGGAGCAAGAAAAGAGTTCACCACAGAGGCCGCAGAGGAACCCCGAGGTCACAGAGGGCGAAGAAAAAGCAGCCACGGATGACCACGGATTTCACGGAAGCAGAGCGGCAGAGGTTTCGCGCAAGGGACGCCAAGCCCGCCAAGAAGAGGATGCTTTGCGAGCTTGGCGTCCTTAGCGCGAGCCATGTCCATGCCCGACGTCTCTCCTGCGGTGGCGAGGATGACTGCAAGGAGCTCTCAAGGCTTGGGGATTGCGGAATGCTAATTGGCTGAGCGGCAAGCTTCTGGTAAATTAACGTCATGACGACGAAAGAAATAGCGATTCATACGATTGAGGAGCTTCCCGAAGATGCCACTTGGGACGATGTGCAGGAGCGCATCAACTTCGTTGCTGGCGTGCGCAAGGGACTCCGTGAACTGGATGAGGGCAAGGGTCTCCCTCATGCCCGCGTCAAAGAGGAGTTCTCTCAATGGCTTGGCAAATGACGTGGTCGCCAGCCGCCCGTCTCGATCTTCACGAAATCTTCGACTACATCGCCGAGGATGACCCCGTTGCCGCCAGAACTTTCATCCGGAGTCTGTTCCTCGCCGTTGAACGCCTCCCAAGTTTCCCTGAATCGGGACGGATGGTCCCGGAGTTTGGCGAATCCTCCATCCGCGAAATTATTCGCCGCCCCTGCCGTATTGTGTATCGGATCAAGACTGGCAGCAGCTTGATCGAAATCGTCCGCGTATGGCACACTGCTCGGGGGGTTCCAGTCCTTAGATAGCAAACAGCAAAGAGCCCATATGAAAAAAACACTGCTCGCCCTGCTCCTGCTGGGAAGTTGCGCCAGCCTCGCCGCGGACGCGCCTCGCGCCGCGGGCTATGAGCCGATCTGGTTCACGCTGGGCCAGTTCTCCAAGCACGGCGACAAATATTCCGGCGGACTCGGCACCTACACCGCCAACCACAACCCGATGGCGGTCTATGCGCCGCAGGTGGACAAGACGTTCTTCACCTACGGCGGTACGCCCCCGGGCAAGCGGCATCTGCTGATCATGGTCTCCTGTTTCGACCACAAGACCGGCTCCGTGCCGCGCCCGGTGATCGTCTATGACAAGCAGGGCGTGGACGATCCACACGACAACGCGAGCATCAACCTCGACGACCAGGGCTACGTCTGGGTCTTCGTCAGCGGCCGCGCCAAGAAGCGGCCCGGCTTCAAGTTCCGCAGCAAGGAACCGTATAGCATCGCCGCCTTCGAGCGCATCGAGGAAAAGGAGATGACCTATCCGCAGGCGTGGTGCCTGCCGGGCCAGGGCTGGCTCCACCTCTTCACCAAGTACACCAAGGGCCGCGAGCTGTACTGGCAGACCAGCGCCGACGGCAAGACGTGGAGCGCCGACGGCAAGCTCGCCGGCTTCGGCGGCCACTACCAGGTCAGCCATCCCTGCGGCAAAAAGGTCGGCAGCTTCTTCAACTATCACCCCGGCGGCGATGTGAACAAGCGCACGAACCTCTACTACGTCCAGACCGAGGACTTCGGCAAAACGTGGACCACCGTGGACGGCCAGCCGCTGGAGTTGCCGCTGCACGCGATCAAGAACCCGGCGCTCGTCTTCGACTTCGCGGCGCAAGGCAAGCTGATGTACACCTGCGACCTGAACTTCGACCGCGCGGGCCGTCCGCTGCTGCTCTATGTGAACGGCCGCGGCCACGAGCCCGGCCCGGAGAGCGGCCCGCGCGAGTTCTGCCTCGCGCGCTGGGATGGCAAGGCTTGGCAAACCTCCGTCATTGCGAAGACCGACCACAACTACGACATGGGCAGCCTGTGGGTCAGCGGCAACGAGTGGAAGGTGCTCGCCCCCACCCTGCCCGGTCCGCAGCCGTGGGGCAGCGGCGGCGAGATGTGCCTCTGGACCAGCACCGACGAGGGCCGCTCGTGGGCGCAGAAAAAGCAGGTCACCCACGACAGCCCGCTGAACCACAACTACGCGCGCCGCCCACTCAACGCCCACGACCCGTTCTTCGCCTTCTGGGCCGACGGCAATCCGGACAAGTTCTCGCCGTCGCGCCTCTTCTTCTGCGACTCCACCGGCGAGCACGTCCGCCAGCTCCCCGCCACCATGGCCACCGACACCGCCGTCCCGGCGTTGGTGAAATGACCCAAACCAGGTGATCGGAGCGGAAGCCATGCATGCCATCGCCAAATTCACCTTGGATGAAAACCATTTCCGGCAGGCGTATGCCGACTGGCTGCGCTATGTGAGCAGGAAGAAGCGCTGGGAGCTGCCGGTCGGCGCCCTGCTCCTCGTCCTGGGGCTGGCGCTGTGGTGGACCTGCAACCCGGCACGCTTTCTGCCCTTGGCGCTCATGGCCATGGGCCTCTTCGAAATCAGTAGCAGCGTCCTGCACAAACATAGATGGGTGCGGGCGCGGCTGGCGCGGCACACGTCCAGCCGGCAGGTCGAAATGGTTTTCACCGACGAGCACATACGCATCTCGGGAGCCTATGCTGATGCTGTGTGCGACTGGCAGGCGTTCGCAGCTTGCGTCCCCACCCCGCACGGCATGTTCCTCTCCCCTCAAAAAGGGGTGCATATTTACATCCCGGACAGCGCGCTCGTGCCGCTGGAAGCGAAGCCAGAGATCCTCTCGCGCATCAGGCCCCAAGGAGCCGGGCCAGACGACCCGCCACGGGCGGAAAAGAATTAGCCACAGGGCACACAAAGATCTCAGGGCAGAAGCCACGGAAATGCACGGATTTCACGGAAGCAGAGCGGCAGAAGTTGCGCGCAAGGGAAGCAACGGGCAAGAAGAGATGCGCCGCCGGGGACTTGCGGATGGGTTCGACGGAGTTTCCCTGCGCTGAAGTGTTGGGCTGCTTGCGCGAAACGCTGCCGCCCCCCTCGTCCCTCGTCCCCTTCTGCCTGCGCCGCGGTCAGCGCTCGGGCTGGCCGATTTCGAAGCGGAGCGCGGCGAGCTGGCCATCGGTGGTGAGCCAGAAACGGGCCTCGCCGAACTGGGCTAGCGGGATAAGCCATTGCTTCAGGTTCTTGAGCTGCTGGCGCGTCGCCGCGGACTGCTGCGGGTTTTCCAGCATCAGCTTGATCGAGTAGATATCGATGATCGGCAGCAATTCGCTGCGGGCGCGGGCGAGGTCGAACCAGGCGTAGGCGCCGCCGTGTGCGGCGGCGAGACCTTTCGGCCAGCGCGCGGTGCGGGCTTCGTTGTCGGCCGTGGAGGTGTCGTAGCGCGTGAGCAGGGCGTTGAGGCTGCGCGCGCTGGACGCGATGAGGAACCAGCCTTCGCACACGGCGTAGGCGGGACAGGCGTCGGGCGGCAGGGCGGCAAAGGCGTTCCGGCCGGTGCCCTGGACAACAGACATGGTGCGCGCGCCGGCCTTCTGCTCGCGGGCGGCGAGGCCCCAGCCGTACTGCTGGTTCAGCCGGTCTAGCAACTGGCCCTGCATCAGGCCAAGCATGGCCTCGGGCTTGCGCATCGGGATGGCGGCGATGAGCGCGGGGACGCGGAAGCCGAAGAGGCTGCCGCCGTATTCGCCACCGATCAGGAACAGGGCGACGCGGTCGATGCCTTGCAGCCGCAGGGTGGCCTCGAGCAGGCCGGCCCAGGCGGGTCCCAGCGTATCGGCCAGGGGCGGAAGCGCCGTCTCGGTCCGCAGCATGAGCGCGGCGAGCGGGAGATCGCCGGTGAATTTGACGATGTCGCCGCACTCGAGCGCCCGGGCGCTGGCCTTGGCCGCGGGCAGCGGAACGGGCCCGCAGAGACCGCCCTCGACATAGTTCGACTGGAGGGTGGAAATCGAGATGGTCAGCGGCGGCGGCACGGGCTTGCCGGGCGCGGGACGGACAAAGCTGGCCGTATCCACCCAGCCGTGGTCGGCGGCGGCGGGCGCGAGGCACCAGTAGTCGCTCAGCTTCGCGTTGCGCATGGTGGCGAGCGAGGGCAGCAGGCCATCGCTGGTATCGAGCAGGTCGAGGATCGCGGACGTGTCGTCGCTGACGCAGGCGATGGCCAGCCCCTCGACGAAGGCGAGCGTCAGCGGCGGGCCGCCCTTGGCGCCGGACAGCGGGCAGCTCCAGAACGGCACGCCGTTGTGGGGCGCGTGCTTGACGAAACCGGGCGGCGGAAACCACGCGAGCTGCTGGCGCAGGATCAGGCTGTCGCCGCCGAGCCACGAGGCGGCGATCCAGGCGGGGCGGCCGCTCACGCCCAGCCGCGGCACGAAGGCGAAGACGGTGTTGCGCGCGGCGAGCCGCTGCACCCACGGCAGCACCTCGACATCGGTCGCAAACTTGCCCAGCGCCGCGGCATCCACGCCGGCCGCGAGGGCGGCGCTTTGCAGCAACGGATTCTGCAGCAGCGCCGGCCAGCGCGCGGCGAGGTTCTCGTGCGTCGTGATGAGCTGCGCCTGGGCCGGCACGACGCGCAGCAGGTGTTCCGGCCGATAGGGCACATAGAACAGCCAGCCGAGGCACAGCACCACGGCCACCACGATCAACAGCAGCGTTTTACGGTTCATCTTCAGCATGCCAGCGTCCCCACGAGTTCGCGGACCGAACCGAGCTGGTGCCGCGCGAGATAGTCGCGCAGGCCCGCGGCCACCGTCAGCGGTGTCGCCGGCTCCAAAAAGTTCGCGGTGCCGACCGCCACGGCGCTGGCGCCGGCGATGAAAAACTCCACCGCGTCGGCCGCCGTATAAATGCCGCCCATGCCGATGATCGGGATCTGCACGGCCTTGGCCGCTTCCCAGACGAGCCGCACCGCGATCGGCCGGATCGCCGGGCCGGACAGGCCGCCGGTGATGTTGGCGAGCTTCGGCCGGCGCGTCTCGATATCGATCGCCATCGCCGGCACGGAATTGGCGATCGCGAGCGCGTCGGCGCCCTCCGCCTCCGCAAGCCGCGCGAACTCGGCGATGCGGAAAACATCCGGCGCCAGCTTGGGGATCAGCGGCAGCTTCGTCACCGCGCGCGTGGCGGCGATGACGCGCCGGAACATGTCGGCATTCGAGCCGAACGACTTGCTGCCTTCCTTGATGTTCGGGCACGAGACGTTCAGTTCCAGCGCCGCGATGCCTTCGGCGGCGCTGAGCCGCGCCGCGACGGCGGCATATTCCTCGACCGTGCGCCCCCAGATGTTGACGATCACCGGCACATCATAGTTCCGCAGGAACGGCAGGTAGGTCTGCAAAAAACCTTCGGCGCCGGGGTTCTGTAAACCGATGGCGTTGATCAGGCCGCTGGCGACCTCGACCGTGCGCGGGGTCTGGTTGCCCTGCCACGGCTCCGTGGAGATGCCCTTGACCACCATCGCACCCAGCTGCGACAAATCCACCAGGTCGGCGTATTCCGGGCCGTAGCCGAACGTGCCGGAGGCGACCATCACGGGATTTTTCATCCGGATGCCGGCGAGCGTGATGGAAAGGTCGGGCGCGCTCATGCTTCTTCCTCGGCGCGGTCCCAGTGGATCTGGCGGGACTCGAAGACCGGGCCTTCCTTGCAGGAGCGCGCCCAGAGCCACGTGCCGTCGGCGTCCTTCAGTTTGACCACGCACGTCAGGCACGCGCCGACGCCGCAGCCCATGTGGCGATCCACGCTGAGCCACGCGCGCCAGTCGTGGGCCAGCGCACGCTGGCCGATGACCTCGAGCATGCTGTTCGGCCCGCAGGCGTAAAATTCCGGCGTCCGCCCCGCGCGGCCCTCGGCGAGCCACGCATCGAGCGGCACGGTGACCCACCCGCGCACGCCGCGGCTGCCATCCTCGGTGGCGACGTGAACCTGCCAGCCGAGCGCCTCGAAATCCTCGACACACAGGATGTCCGGCGCGCTGCGGCCGCCGACGAAGACGAGCCCCGGCACGGCCAGCCGGCGCGCGACGAGGTAGAGCGCGGCCATGCCATAGCCGCCGGCGACCAGCACGGGCACGCGGCCCGCCGGCAGGTCCAGCGGAAAGCCGTTGCCCAGCGGGCCGATGAGGCTGACGGGTTCGCCGCTCGTCGCGGCCGAGAGCACGGAGGTGCCATGGCCGACGGCCTTGTAGAGCAACGTCACCACACCGTTTTCCGCCCGGAAGATGCTGAACGGCCGGCGCAGCACGCTGGCCTCCAGGCGCGGGACCCGCAGGTGGACAAACTGGCCCGGCTGCACCTGCGGCGCGATCTGTGGCGCGGCCAGCCGCAGCAGGCGATAGCCCGAGCCATAGTCGCGATGTTCCAAAATGCTGGCGGTTTCGAGTTGCACGGCGGCGGAGTTTGCTTGCTTTGCCCCGCGGCGTCAACCGAAAGAATCATCCCCGCGCAGCTGGCCCGAAACCAACCTGACAGCGGAGCACGGCACAGAGAAGATGCGCGCGATTATTTTTTTGGTCATTGGCAGGCGCTGCCAAGCTTTGACCGTCCAATGGATCGTCAATGGCCGCGTGGTCAGCGCGCTGTAACGCTGCCTGGCTCGGGCGTATGCGCCCCAGCGCTGCGCCCGCTCGTAAAAATGCCCTAAACAGGGCTTGACAGCGCTGGGCGCTGCGCAAAAATAAGCATGTGCTTCTGCCGCGTCACGATACGGTCGAAAAGGGGCGCTCCCCCCGGCGCATGCGCCCAGCCGTGGCTTATTGGAAAACAGAACCAACAACCCCGACGGAGTATCAATAAAAGGAGTGAAAACATGATAAATTCAAAAGTAAGTTTCCCCGCCCTGCTTTTGACGATATTGGTGTTCGGCGCTGCTACCCCGGCCTGGTCTATTGATAAATCCAAGCTGGTCCCCGGTGCGCCGAAGCCCCAGGTTCCAGGGAATCTTCCCGACCTAAAAGTAGATAGTGTCGTCATGTACGCAGTAGTCAAAAACGCTCCGGTCATCGCAGAGCTGAAATGGGGGGAGATTATGACCCCCGTCTGTGAATACTCCAATGTGGGGACGGCGGAATTGAAGAGGAAATGGAAGGTTACCTTTCTGATAGATGGCAAGGTGGAGGGGGTCATTGCTCAAGAGAATGTACCGGCCGGTGGTCATCTCCGGGTTGACATGGGTTATCTTTCTATAACCGGTTATTCCTTGGGGACGCATACCTTGGAATGTTGGCTCGACCGGGAAGGGGTTACCGGCGAGAAAAACCTAAGCAACAACAGAAAAAGCTATACTTTCAAGGTCGTCAACAAGTAGCCAACCAAGCCCCAAGGCCCGACGGGGGGTTGGTTTTTAAAGGGGTCTGATCAAGCCTGTATTACAGTCTGTAACTGAAGCACGCCGCCCATACTGCACCATGCGGCTTCCGCGACAAGGCCGGAACCGACCAAACGCATCCGGGATATCGATCCGCTCGTCTGTCCGCTGACGGGCCGGGAGAGGACCGAGAGCGCGGTGGTCCAAGAATCGCGGTTGACGCCGCACCCCGCGCCCGCCAAACTTTCGCCGTGCCACGTTTGCCGTCATGGATCCGCCAGCCGCTGCGCACCGACCGCCAGTATGGTTCGGTGCAGCAGGTGTTGACCAACCTTGCGCTGCACACCGTCTGCCACAGCGCGCACTGTCCGAACCAGCAGGAATGCTGGAACCGCGGGACCGCCACGTTCATGATCCTCGGCAACACTTGCACCCGCGCCTGCCAGTTCTGCAACGTCACCACCGGCCAGCCGACGGCGCCCGATGCCGGCGAACCGCAGCGCCTCGCCGCGGCCGTGCAGCAGCTGCAGCTGCGGCACGTCGTCATCACCAGCGTCACCCGCGACGACCTGCCGGATGGCGGCGCGGCGCATTTCGCGGCGACCATCGCCGCGGTGCGCGCGGCCCGGCCCGATGCGCTCATCGAGGTGCTGACGCCGGACTTCGGCGGCGCCGCCGCCGCGCTCGACGTGGTGCTGGCGGCCCGGCCCGACGTCTTCAACCACAACCTCGAAACCGTGCGGCGCCTGCAGCCGGAGATCCGGCCGCAGGCCGACTACGAGCGCTCGCTGGGCATGCTCCGCCATGCGGCGGCGTTTCTGCCGAAACCGGCGGTGAAGTCCGGGCTGATGGTCGGGCTGGGCGAGACCGATGATGAATTGCTGGAGGCCTTCCGCGACCTGCGTGCCGCCGGCTGCGAGCTGCTGACGGTGGGCCAGTATCTGCGGCCCAAGCACAGCAAGCGCGAGGTCGCGCGCTTTGTGTCGCCCGCAGACTTTGCGCAACTCGAGCAGACCGCGCGGGCCCTGGGCTTCCACGCCGTCGCCGCGGGCCCGCTCGTGCGCTCCTCCTATCGCGCTGAAGAGCTGACGCAAGCCGCGGCGGCCGAAGCCTTGGGCCCCTGAGGTCCCGCGGGCGGGACGGTTTGCGGGCAGGGCATCCTCTGCGGGGAGCATGCCGGCCGGGTTGGTTGCGAGGGTGAGGTCCGGATTTCCGTGACACAGGAGCATTCCAGTGCGGGGCAGGTCTGGCTGTATCGGCTGGCGGCGGTGCTGAGCCGGCGGCTGCCGCGCCGCTTCGGCTATTGGTGCGGCTTGCGCATCGCCGATTTCTACTATTGGCGGCGCACGGCCGAACGCACGGCGGTGATCAGCAATCTGCGCCGGATCTATGCCGCGCGCGGCATCACTCTGGCGGAGACGGCGTTGCCCGGCCTGGCGCGCAAAACCTTCCAGCACTTCGGCAAATACCTGGTGGATTTCTTCCGCTTCGCGCGCCTGACGGAGGCGGAGCTGCGGCAATACGTCACCTTGGAAAACGTCGAGGCGCTGCGCGCGGCCGCCGCGCGCGGCAAGGGTGTGCTGGTCGTCACCGCACACCTGGGTAACTGGGAGGTCGGCGGCGCCGTCATCGCCGCGCTCGGCTACCGCCTCAACGCCGTGGCCCTGCCCCAGCCCAGCCGGCGCCTCGACCGGCTGTTCAACCAGCAGCGCGCCAGCCGCGGCATCCGGGTGCTGCCCCTGGGGCGGGCCGCCCTGGGCATCGTGCGATGCCTCCAGCGCGGCGAGCTGGTCGCGCTGCTCGGCGACCGCAACTTCGACCACCACCCCGGGCGCTATCAATTTTTCGGCGCGCCGGCGCCGCTGCCGCGCGGCCCGGCCTGGCTCGCCATGCGGACCGGCGCGCCGCTCGTGCCCACGTTCCTGCTGCGGCAGGAAGACGACACGTTCCTGCTGCGCTGCCACCCGCCGATCTATCCCGACGTGGCCGGCTCCGAGACCGCGGTCCGCACGGCCTGGCTGGCGGCGCTCGAAAAAGAGATTGCCTCCGCGCCGTGGCAATGGTTCATTTTCAAAGATTTTTGGCCATGAGCAGCCCCGAACAGCTTTGTGTGGTCATCCCGGCATTCCGCGAGGCCGAGCGGATCGGCGCGGTCGTGCGCGGC
The DNA here is from genome assembly GCA_903912445.1 of uncultured Lentisphaerota bacterium. GTDB lineage: Bacteria > Verrucomicrobiota > Kiritimatiellia > CAIQIC01 > CAIQIC01 > DP16D-bin41. The sequence continues at coordinate 75,194 of CAIWHP010000199.1, read as the reverse complement.
GTGCGCGCGCAGGGCCTCCCCGTGATCGTCGTGGACGATGGCTCGCCCGATGCCACCGGCGCCGCGGCCGCGGCCGCCGGAGCGACCGTCCTGCGCCATGCCGTCAACCGCGGCAAGGGCGTGGCGCTGCAGACGGCCTATGACTTTGCCCGGGCGCACGGCTATGCCGCGGTGATCACGATGGATGGCGATGGCCAGCACGATCCGGCCGATCTGCCCGGGCTGCTCGCCGCGGCGCGGACGACCGGCGCGCCGGTCGTCATCGGCAACCGCATGGGGGACGCCACCGCCATGCCGCGCGTGCGCCGCGGCACCAACCGGCTGATGAGCTGGCTGCTCAGCCGGCTCATGCGCCAGCGCGTACCGGACACGCAGTGCGGCTTCCGCTATTACCAGCTGGCCGTCCTCCCGACGCAGCCGCCCGGCTCCGCCCGCTACGCCGCCGAGTCGGAGCTGCTGCTCGACCTCGCCGCGCGCGGCGCACGCTTCGCCTCCGCCCCGGTGCGCGTCATCTATGGCGGCGAGCAGAGCAAGATCAATCCTGTGGTTGACACGCTGCGCTTTTTGGGGATGATGCTGCGCCGCGCTGTGCGGCAGAGACGGGGCTGAATATGGAACAACTGGTGCAATTTTTTCAGTGGACGGTCGAATTCGTGAAATGGGGTGGTTATCCCGGCGTGTTCGTGCTGATGACGTTGGAGAGCACCTTCATCCCGATCCCCAGCGAGCTCGTCATGCCGCAGGTCGGCTATCTGGCGGCGACGGGCCATATGAATTTCTGGGTCGGCCTGCTGATGTGCACGACCGGCAGCGTCCTCGGCGCGCTGATCAACTACTTCATCGCCATCAAGATGGGCCGCCCGCTGATGCTCAAATACGGCAAGTATTTTCTCTGCCCGCCGCACAAGTTCGAGAAGATGGAGAAATTCTTCATCGCCCACGGCGAAGTCAGCACCTTCACCGGCCGCCTGATTCTGGGCGTCCGCCACTTCATCAGCTTCCCGGCGGGCCTCGCGCGGATGCATCTCGGGAAATTCTGTTTCTACACCGCGTTCGGCGCCGGCATCTGGGGCGCCATCCTCGAAGTCATCGGCTTCCTCGTCGGCGACAAGCCCGAGCTGATCAAGCAATACGCGCACCAGGCCGCAGCGCTCGCCGCCCTCGCCTGCATCGCCATCGTCGTCATCTACATCGTCGTCCACAAGCGCCGCAAGACCGCGGCCGCTGCTGCAGCCGCGCAGTCCCAGCCGCCCAAGAACTGAATATTTCCAGACCTTGGAAAACCAAATCGGTGTTTTGTCCAAGGCTTGGAAAATCAACGGCGGGAGACGCAGGAAAGTCATAGGACCGATGTGACCTATCCGTCCTATTTCCGCCTGCAACTTGAGACCGGAAACTTGAAACCCGCAACCCGTCCCTCGCCACTCGCCCCCGACACCCCGCCACGCTCTTCGCTCAGAGCTTGCGGCCGCGGCGCGTATCCCACGGCATGAGGCGGCCGATGGTGCGGTTGACCAGCGGCACCACCCACTTGAACGGCGAATAGAGCAGGCGCAGGCGGATCAGCGCCGCGAACATCTCCAGGGAAGCCGTGAAGACGTGCAGCCGCGAGCCGGCCTTGTCGTTCCAGACGGTCGCGATCTCCGTGATGCGGTAGCCGGCGCGGAGCAGTTGGAACAGCAGTTCCACGTCGAAGGCCCATTGCGTCGTGCCCAGCTGCGGCAACACCTCGCGGATGGCCGCCGCACGGAAGACCTTGGCGCCGCACTGGGTGTCGGTGATCGGCAGCTTGAACAGCAGGCGCACGCACCCGTTGAAGATGCGCGAGGCGATCCGGCGCGAGAGGGGCTGCGGCGTGATCTGCGAGTCGCGGTGCCAGCGGCTGGCGATGATCGCGCCGGCGTCACCGATGTGATCCACGAGGTCTTGGAACGCGGCCGGCGGCGTGGAGCCGTCGGCATCCACGAAGCCGACCAGGTCGCCGCGCGCCGCCTCAAAGCCCAAGTGGACCGCGCCGCCCTTGCCGACCCGCCGGGGTTCGACAATGACGCGGATGCGCGGGTCGCCGTTGGCGATGGCCTGCGCCACCTGCTCGGTGCGGTCGGTCGAGCCGTTGACGACCACGAGCAGCTCGACGTCGTCGCCATAGCGCGGCAGGAAAAAGCGCAGATACTCCTCCAGCGCGGGCCGCAGGCGCAGCTCCTCGTTGTAGGCGGGGATGATGATCGAGAGCTTCACAACCGATCAGTTCCTCCCGCTATCGTTATGCAGCGATAAAACACAGCGCGCCATTGATACGTTGCCCCGCAGGGTTTGACAAACCAATTTGCAACAAGATGCGTGCCGGTTACTTGTGCACCAGTGCCTTGCCGCTGAGGTTGACCACGGTGACCTGGTACGTCTCGGGTGCTTGCAGGCTGTAGCAAAGCGTCGCGCCCTCTTTCCACCAGCGCATGTGAATTTCGCCGGCAGGCGTGGGGAGGCGGCCTTCGCACCAGGCGAGCGGCAGATCGCTGAGGCGGAGCTGGATGGTTTTGCGGAGCGTGTCCACCCGATAGAGGCCGAGCACGTCGCGGAGGAAGACATGCGCGGCGTGCGAGGCGAACCCATGGTTGCAACTGGCCTGCGGTGCGTCGTGCTCCCAGAGCGTGCCGGTGCGGTCGGCCATATAGAGCCAGTAGCCGAGGGCCTCATCGAGGATCTGTTGTGCGTGGCCGGCGCGCGAGAGCAGCTCGAAGCGGAGCTGGTTGCCGATGAAGGCGTTCGCCGGATGAATTTCCGGGAACTTCTTGGTCTGCTTGCGCTGCGGGCCGAAGTCCTGCGTGAGCGCCGCCCACAGCTTGGGCTGCGACTCCGGCGTGGCGAAGTTGAAGAAGAACGCGAAATACTGACAGACCTCGGTGCGGTTGCGCGTCACGTGCAGCTTGCCGTCCACCCGCTTGGCGTTATCCACGAAAAACTCGCCATCGAAGGCTTGTTTGAGAATGGTTTCGCGCATGCGCGCGGCCTGGGTGGCGAGGCCGGGCAGGTCATAGAGGCGCGCGGCGGCCTCCAGCACGCGGACGAACAGCATGTTCGAGGGATAGTTCACATCCTGCACGAAGCTGTTCGCCTTGGACCACTCGACGAAGACCCAGCTCGGCAGTTTTTCCAGCAGGCCGTCGGAGTTTTCGTACTGCTTGAAGAACTCCAGCAGCTTGAGTACGCGCGGCCGGAGCGCGTTCACCAGCTCGCGGTCGCCGCTGCGGGCGAGATATTCCTCCAGCTCCACGACGAACCACATCGCCCAGTTGGGGATGTAGACGCCATCATTGTGGTCGCTGGGGTAGCACATCGGCAGCATGCCTTCCGGCAGGTGGGGGAATTTTTCCGGCAGCAGGAAGTTCTCGTAGAAGTTCTTTTCGACGGTCGTCTCGCCGCAGAGGTCGCGCGCCACGCGGGCGGTGAAGAAGCTGTCGCAGAGCCAGCCCGCCCGCTCGCGCGAAGGGCAGTCCATGAACACATCCACCGCGTTCTGCTGGAACGTCTGGCGGGCGGCCTCGAAGATGCGGTTGTAGCGCTCGTCGCTGGTGGCAAACTGGGCGCGCGCCGCGTGCGGGTTGACGTACTCGCGCAAGTAGAGCTGGCTCACGTCGCAGTCGCCCTCGAGCGCGATCAGTTTGAGGTAGCGCAGCGTGTAGGGCTCGAACGACTCGACGCGGTAGCTGCCCGGCTCCAGTTCGTAGAGCACGATGTTGGCACAGCCGAGCCGCTTGAAGTCCACGTCGTTGCCCGTCAGGATCTCGTCGAAGGTGAAAAACAGCCGCGTCTTCGCGCGCACGTTCAGCGTCGCGCCGAGGAAGCCGGAGAGGTTTATGCCGAAATCCACCGTGTGGAACGTGTTGGGCTTGAGGGAAATCTCCGGCGTGGCCGGGCCCGTCGTGGCATTTTTCACCGCCTGCAATTCCAGCGTGGGGATTTCCGCCAGTTCCTTTTCCGGGTAGCCGCCGAGCTTGGGCCCGATGTTGACGAGGGAGCGATCCTTCCACGGCTTCTTCGGCGGCGCGATTTTTCCCACGGTGCCGGCCGCGACGTGCGCGACGGGGCCGCGCTCCGCGAAGGTCGGATAGGGGACGCGGCGCGGCAGCAGTTCCTTGGCGCCGACGACGGCGCAGGCGGTCTTCGCGAACGCCGCCGCCGGATCGGTGTGCCAGCTATCGAAGCCCGGCGCGAGCCGCCAGATCTCGGCGAACGGGCGCTGGAAGCTGTAGCGCTGCGTCTTCTGCACGCGCCCGGTCAATACCGCGGCCTCGAAGCCGGCGCCGCCGGTCGCGGCCAGCACCTTGCCGCCCGCGACGACCTCCGCCTGCAGGAACGACGGCTGGTCGAGCAGGTAGAAACTGTTGGCGTTGTAGCCGGCGACCTCGATGGCGACGACATTCGCGCCAGCCTTGAGCGCCAGCGGCCATTCGTCCACGCGGTAGAAGCCGTGCCCGGCGACGGCCGGGCCATGCCCGACGAACGCACCGTTGAGGAACAGGCGATAAACCGTGGAGCCGGTCAGGCGCAGCACGGCTGGCTCTGCCGCGGGCGCCGTGACGACGGTGCGGAACCCGACCGTGAGATTGCGCTCGGTCTCGCGGCCGGCGGGCCAGACGGGACGGGCAGCCTGGAAACTCGCGGTCTCGGCCGCGGTGGCGGACGCCACGGACAACACCAACGCCAACAGCGGCAACATTCGATTCATGCTCGGTTCCTCTCACAGTGCAAGCAACACGTGGCAACTGATACGGCAGCACGGCTGCGGCTGACAATCTTTTATTGTGGCAAAGTCGGCGTGCGCACCGTATTTTCCCGCGGCTCAACTATGTTTGGCAACGCCTTCCAGATCGCGAAAGTCCGGGGCATCCCGATCCGCGTGCATTTCACGCTGCTGATCGTGCTGCCGATCTTCGGCTATAGCTTCGCCGAGGAGTTCAGCACGCACCCGCTCTCGTGGGGCATGCTCGCGGCCATCACCCTGTTCGTCAGCGTGGCCCTGCACGAATTGGGACACTCGTTCGTGGCCATCGCGAAGGGCTTCCCCGTGCGCGACATCATCCTGCTGCCCATCGGCGGCATCGCCTCGCTCGCGCGCATCCCGGAGCGCCCGCGCGATGAATTTTGGGTCGCCATCGCCGGCCCCCTCGTCAGCCTCGCGCTGTGCGGCAGCCTGGTGGGCCTGGGCATCGGCGGCGCGCTGCTGCGCTGGCCCGAGCTGGCCCACTTCTGCCTGCTGCTGGGCTGGATCAATGGCAGCCTGTTCATTTTCAACCTGCTGCCCGCCTTCCCGATGGATGGCGGCCGCATCCTGCGCGCGGCGCTGACGCGGCGCAAAGGCCGGCTGGCCGCCACGCGCATCGCCGCGCGCTTCGGCAAGATCCTGGCCATCCTCATGGGCCTGCTGGGCTGGCACTACGGCGCCCCGATGCTCGTCGTCATCGCCGTGTTCATCTACTTCTCCGCGCGCTCGGAATACCGGCAGGTGCTGGTGCAGGAAATGCAGCGCCAGCCGCCGCCGATCTTCCAGTGGATGTGGACCAATATGCGCCGCCCCGCCCCGCCGCCGCCTGCGCCGCCGCCGCAGGGCGAACGCGACGTCGTCGTCAGCCCTCCACCCTGGGAACGCAAAAGCCCCACCCGCGCCGAGCTCAAACCCGACGACGAGCCCTGAGAAGAAGTGCCGATTGATAATTGGCGATTGCCAATTTGTGGAAAGTTCACGGCTCGAAAGCCACAGAAGCCCACACATCACGTGGCACGCTTCCGCAACAAAGCCGGGGGAACCTCGCCGTCCGCCCTGATACCTCAGTATCCGAGGTATCGCTCCATGCGTGGCCACAACAGCTTTTCCAAACATTGGGAACCGGAACCTTGAGCTTTTCCAATGCTTGAAAAAGTCACGCCCGCGTTTTCCAATCTTTGGAAAACCCGCGCGCGCCTGCCTCTTGATGACACCCAGACGCAGGCGGCAGGTTGCGTCTGGGTGCAGTCTTGCTGTGCCCAATGGGTGTCGCAAGCGGAGCACAGCGGGCGCAGCGGTTCGACACGCTCACCGCAGGCAAGTCTGCGCCCCCTACCGGCTGCGCGCCACCAGGGCATCAAGCCCAACACCGGCTGCAACCAAACCCCGCTGGCTGTTTTATTTCCGTTTTTGAACTTTGGATTTGTTTCGGGTTGCGCACTTCGGATTTCCCGGGTTTGCAACCAGCAGAGGGGCCCAACCTAAGCTTGAAACTCTGACCGCTGCCTTCTGTCCTCTGATTTCTGACCGCTGACCTCTGCCTTTCTTCCCCGGGCTTGCGTTCCATGCGGCGATTGCACAAGCTGGAGGCATGCATACAACCCGCAGGCATTTTCTCGTGCAGTCCGGGCTTGGCGCGGCCGGGCTGGGTTTGGCCGCCTTGCTACCCGGCTGTCAGTCGCTGCGGTCGCTTGCCGGCGCCGGCGGATTGCCGCGCAGCACGCCGGAGGCGGAAGGCATCTCGTCCGCCGGCATCCTCGCTTTCCTTGAGGCGGCGGCGCGCGGCAAGCACGAGCTGCACAGCTTCATGCTGGTCCGGCACGGGCGCGTCGTCGCCGAGGGCTGGTGGACGCCCTACGGGCCGCAGTTCAAGCACACGCTCTATTCCTTGAGCAAGAGCTTCACCTCGACCGCGGTCGGCTTCGCCGTGGCGGAAGGCCGGCTGACGGTCGACGACAAGGTGACGAAGTTCTTCCCCGACGAGCTGCCGACGCCGGTCGATGCCCACCTCGCGGCGCTGCGCGTGCGCGACCTGCTTTCGATGGCGGTGGGCAACACCAAGGAGCCGACGCGCGACATGGTGCAGGAAGAGAACTGGGTCAAAAGTTTTCTCGCCGCGCCCATCACGCACGCGCCGGGCAGCACGTTCATGTACAACAGCGCCGCCACCTACATGTGCTCGGCCATCGTCCAGCAGCTCACGGGCCAGAAGATCCTCGACTATCTCACGCCGCGCCTGTTCGACCCGCTCGGCATCAGCGGCATGACGTGGGAGACCTGCCCGCGCGGCATCAACACCGGCGGCTGGGGCCTGAGCGTACCGACCGAGGCGCTCGCGAAGGTCGGCCAGCTCTATCTGCAACAAGGCATCTGGCAGGGCCGGCAACTGTTGCCCGCGACATGGATCAAGGAAGCTACGACGTTCAAGATCCAGCAGCCTACGCCCGCCAAGCCCGCCCGCCCGAACGAGCAGAACGACTGGCTCCAAGGCTACTGCTATCAATTCTGGCGCTGCCGGCATAACGCCTACCGCGGCGACGGCGCGTTCGGGCAGTACATGATCGTCATGCCGGAGCAGGATGCGGTCGTCGCGATCAACGCCGAAGTCGGTAACATGCAGAGTGAAATTGACCTCGTGTGGGAGCACCTGCTGCCCGCGATGCAAGCGCAGCCGCTGCCGCCCGACGCCGCCACCCACGCGCGCCTGCAACAAACGCTCGCCGCGCTCGCGCTGCCGCTGGCTGTAGGCCGCGTGACCTCACGCGGCGCGGGTGCGCCCGGTGAGGTCACCGGGCCTACAAGCGCAATCGCGCTCGGCGCCGCCACCGCCGCGAAAATTTCCGGCAAGACCTTCAAGCTCGCCGCCAACAACCTTGGCTTGGAAACCGTCGCCTTCGCTTTCCGCCGCGGCCATTGCATAGTCGAGTTCAGCGATGCGCAGCACGCCTACCCCATCGTGTGCGGCTTGGCGGGCTGGCAACGCGGCGTGACCGCGTTGCCCGGCACACCGCCGCGGCTGATCTCCGGCGGCGCGCCCAAACCCGGCACGCCCGCCAAAGTGGCCGCCAGCGGCGCGTGGAAGAATCCGAACACCCTCGAGTTGCTGCTGCGCTATTACGAAACCCCGCACCACGACACCCTCACCTGCTGCTTCGACGGCGACCAGGTGTCGCTTTCCATGGTCGCCAGCATCGGCGCGGTCAAGCGCCCGGTGCTGCAGGGACAGATTGCGGGCTGATCAGGACAACGCGCTGCGCATCACGGCTGCGCGTGTTCCTTGAAGAACTTCACGATCGCGGCGGGGGCGGCTTTGTGGAAGGCGTGGTTGCCGGGATGGATGAAGGTGACGACGGCGGCGCCAAGCTTCGAGGGGTAGAGCGTGCAGAATTCCACCTTGTCCCACGTCCGGCCGGCTTCGCATTGGTTGAGTTTGCGGACCGCGTCCATCGTCAGCTTCTGCCACGCGAACTTGACCAGCGGATCGTTTTCGCCGGCGACGTGCAGCAGGGGCTTGGGCTTGAGCGCCGGCAGCTGTGTCGGCGTGGTCGAGGCCGAGGAAGGCCCGAACGCCGCGAACTTGTCGCCGCGCTCCGCCCAGAGCAGGTAGGTGAAGCCGCCGCCGTTGGAATGGCCGGTGGAGTAGATGCGCTTCGCGTCCACCTTGTAATCCTTCCTGAGCGTCTCCAGCATCGCGTCGAAGAATTTCAGGTCGCGGTCGCCTTGCGCACCGACGCCGTGCTGCCAGCCGTTCTTCTTGCCCTCGGGATCGGTCAGCCGCCCCGGCGTCTTCAGGCCCTGCGGATAGACCACCAGCGCCTCCGGCCAGAGGATGTGACAGCCGAAGCCGCGCGCGGACTGGTTCATGTTGCCGCCGTGGCCATGGAACACGAAGACCAGCGGGGTGGCGTTGCTCTTCGCGGTCGCCGGCGCATAGACGAGCGCCTCGCGCGCAACGCCATCCACGTTCCATTCGCGGCGCGCCGGCTCATCCGCGGCGCGCACGCCGGTGAAAGCGAACAGGGCCAGCACGGGCACCAGCCGCAGCTGTTGAATAGTTTTCATGGTGTCACCTGAGATGGGCGACAGTGTAGCGCTGCGTTGTTGCGAAACAACCCTATATGCGGGGAACGGCGTGGGCGCTCCAGCCTACTTTTGCACGCCGACATCCTTCAGCGCTTCCAGCTTGCCGAGCTCCAGCCCCGACACGGCGCTCTTCAGCGTCTTCAGCTCCACACCGCGGCCTTTGGCGCTGACCACAAAGCGTTCGCCCAGCACCACGGTGTACTCGGAGCGGCCGTCCTTGCCCGCTTTCTCGTGGACCAGGCGGCCGTTGACCTTCATGGTTTTCTCTGTGCCGTACTGGTCCTCCTGCTCGCCCTGCACGTTGGCCCAGCTGGCCAGCGCCACCCAGCCGCTGGCGCCGCCGGTGTCGGAGATTTCCAAGTCGATGCGCTTCTTCGCGCCATCGCTGTAGCTGGCTTCCGCCTTGGACACCATGATGCCCAGCGCGCCGTTTTTCTCGGCACGGCTGGAGGACTTGGCGAAGCCGGCGAAGGTCGCGGGCACAAACGGTTTCAGCTGGTCGATGCCGATGGGATCGACCGCCTTGCCGCCGCTGAAGGCCGTGCCCAGGCCCGCCATCGCGGCTTTCATGGCTTCTTCCGGATTGCCGCTCTTCTGGGCGGCTTCCATTTTCTTGCCGGCCGCCTCCATGTTCTTGCTGAAGGCGTCCAGTTTCCCCAGCGGGCTGTCCTTGTCGAACGTGACCTTGGACGAGTGCTGGCTCCGGCCCCCGAACAGCCCCGAAGCGGCGCCGCCGATGCCGCCCGCCACCCCGACGATCACACCGATGATGAGGGACACGACGATGACGACCACCACGACCACCGCCGTGTAGCCGATCGCCTTCTCGTCCGGGCACTTCATCAACTGCGGCAGGCCCAGATATAAAATATAAATGCCGTATAGCGAGGCGAGGAGCCCGAGCAGGCTCAGGCCGGGGATCATCTGGAATATGCCGCCCACCCAGCTGGCCGTCGAGGCGAACACCACGACCTTGAAGGCCTGTGTGGCATTTTTTTGCGCGCCGAAGGTGGGCGCCAGCGCGTTGACGATGTAGGCCATGACATACACCGACACGATGGCCATGACGAAGCCAAAGATGGCCATGCCGAGGCCGGCCATGAATGGCACCCGGTAGGTGCCGCCCAGGAAAGCCACGCTGTGCCCGATCAGCGAGCTCCCGACGAAGCCGGCGACCGCGGGGATCGCCGCCAAGGGCAGGACATAACCTTTCACCAGTTCGATGTTGGGCGTGGTTTCGCCGGCGATCACCGGCCACTCCGTCTTGGGAGTGAGCAGGATATTCTTGATACGATCGATCAGGGTCATGTGCGTCTCCTTGTTTGCCCAACCATCACTCCAAACCGTGAAACGGTACGCGTGCCGCGCACCCCTTCACCCCGAGAAAATATGCGTACAACTACGCGCACCGCCGGGCAAAGTCAAACGCTGTCAGGCGGCTTCGGGGCGGACGATGGGCTACTATTTCCCCGCACGGAAGTCATACACCTGAACCCATTGCGGCTTCGTTCCCATGAACGCTGTGGGGCTTTCCGGTCCTGGTTTTGTCATGTAAATGGCAGGTGGCAGGCTGCATGCGCCCGTGTCCCAGAACGTCTTGGCGGTCTTGGTCCGCACGGCAATATCCATCACATACAGCAACGAGGCGTTCTTGAGCACATTGGTATTGGTTTCCATGAGCGTCTTCATGCATTCGCTCATGACATCCGCGGCCGTGTCGACCGTGTACGGCGCATAGTCGGGCAGCCCGCAATGATGGGCGGCAAAGAGCCAGTCATGGATCAGATAGGCGGGGCCATAGCCCCACGGCGAGTAGCCGCGCAGGCCCCAAAAGAAGCGCGGGATGCTGCCGCCATCGGTATACATCAGCTTCGGCTGAATGATCCCTTTCCCGTTGGCGCGCGTGAAGCGCAGCGGGTCGGCAGGGTCGGGCCGGAAGATGAACTTGTCGGCCGCAATCCATTCCAGCGCCCCGCGCCCTTCCAATTTTCCGACGGGAGTGCGTGCGTACTTGACCGTAGCGCAACCTGCGACCATCAAACCGCCGACCGCCATCATGACCGCCGCAAGCAACTTATTCATGTTAACTCCTCCTTATCCGCTGGTGACACTTCACCCTCTCCAACCCGATCAAACCTTGATGCTAACGCTAGCGTGTTCCTCATTTTTAGAAAAGCGAAAATAGCGCACCCTCAAGGCGTGACAGCGCCCTCCGCGCCGGGGCTCTCTTGCGTGAAGGTTCTCCGTTCCAACTTTCCTGAGTTCCTCATTCATCTGTCCGGAAAATCTGCGGAATCAGTGCAATCTGCGGATGACTGGCTGCCTCGGCCGCCTGGCCGAGCCCTGCTGGCCGACGCTTGACAGATCCGCCCTTGTGAATCATATTGCTTCACCAAATAGAGACACACCGATGAAAACAGCAACCGTCCATGCCTTCAGCATCCGCGAAGTACGGCAGTCCTTCCACCAGGTCTTGCAGTGGGTGGGCAACGGCGAGGAAGTGCTCGTCACCAGCCGCCGCAAGACCGTGGCCAAAATCGTGCCCCCCAACCTGGCAGCGCCGGCGACCGACAAGCCGGCCTGGCCGGACTTCATGGCGGACCAGCGTGCGATCTATGGCGCGCGGCCACCCCGGGGAGAAAACGCCGTGGTCGCGGCCCGGCGGCAGGAGCGGTTCTGATGCGGGCGTATGTGGACACCTCCGTGCTGGGCGCGCTGTTCCTGCCGGAGGCCGAATCCGCGCGTGCGGCAGCACTGGTTCAACGCATGCAGGAGCCGCTCGCGTTTACCCCCTTGCATCGACTGGAACTTCGCAATGCCATCCGGCTCGCCGTCCTGCGCCGACGGATCACCGCCTTACAAGCGACCGCCACCCTGCACCAGCAGGAAAGCCACGAACGGGCCGGGTTCTTCATGTCCGCCACGCCGATGTGGAACGACGTGTATGCCCAAGCGGAGCTTTTAAGCGCGGACAACAGCGCTGAACTCGGTTGCCGCGCTTTGGACATCCTGCATGTCGCTGCGGCTCTAACGTTCGGCGTGCGGGAGTTCTACACCTTCGACCAAGACCAAGCTCGCCTCGCCCGCGCGGCGGGCTTGAAAGTACTCCCGGCCGCCTGAACGGCCACCGTCAAGGTGGCAGCTGATCCACAGATTTCGCAGATTACACAGAAGCAGGACCGGAAGAGGATTAGCCGCGAAATGACGCAATGAGCACAGAGAGGAAGACTTTAAGTTCTTTCGTGGCTAGTCGCTCCCCTGTCCGAATAATCTGCGTAATCTGAGTAATCTGTGGATGGCTTCCGCCGCTACGCCGACTGACTACTTCCCCCGCCTGCCCTCGCCCCCCGCCCCCCGTCCCTCGTCCCTTCCTCCTCTCCCTTCCCCCTTGACCCATCCCGCACCCCCGCCTAGGCTGCGCTGGTGAAGTTTCTCCGGCTCATCCCGTGGACAGTGTTCGCCGCGTGGTTCGCGCTCGCGGCGGTGTTCCTCCTGCTGCTGGTGACGCGCACGGGCATCCAGCCGATCGACTATCAGGGCTATCAACACGCGGTGGATGGGCTCAAGCGCGGCGAGGGGCCCTATCAGCGGCCGGAGCAGTGCCGGCAGCTCTGGCGGGGGATCCATCAGGCGGAGCTCTTCGTGGTCACCGGCGGGAAAATGGGCGCGCTGCCGCCGCCGCAGCCCGGGCCCTATCTTTATCCCCCCACCCTCGCGCTGCTCATCCAGCGCCTGCACACGGGCGCGCCGTTCTTCATCTGCCTGCTGCTGGGCGCGGTGGTCGGCTTCGGCTGGCTCTGGCTGCGGGCCGCGCAGGCCGCGCCCTGGTGGTTGCTGCTGATCAGCGGCTCATGGGATGTGCTCGCGACCTTCCTCGCCGGGAACGCCGAACTGCTGTTGCCTTTCCTCAGCCTCGCCACCGCGTGGCTGCTCTGGCGCCGGCGCGGCATCTGGGCCGCACCGCTGATCGCGCTGACGGTCCTGATCAAGCCCTTCTACGCCCTGTTCTTCATCGCCTTCGGCCTGCTGCTGCTGGTCACCGACGCGCCCCAGCGCCGCGCGCATTTCCGCGGCCTCGCGCTCGCCGCCGCCGGCGCGCTGCTGCTCGCCGCGCTCGACATCGCCGCGTGGGGCGGCCCCGTCCGCGCCGCGGCGCTGGACTACTTCCGGCACGCCATGGACTATCAATGGTGGACGCTGCCCGTCGCCGAGCAGACCCCGATGAGCCTGTGGAATCGCGCGCCGATGCAGGGCCTGGTCATGCTCGGCCTCCCCGCCGCGACAGCCCAGCTCGCGACCAACGTCCTCTGGCTCGCGCTGCTCGCAGCGACGCTCTGGCGCTGCCGGAGCCGGCAACTGGGTTTCCCCATGCTCTTCGCCCTCGCGTTCGTCCTGCTCTACCTCGGCCGCCCGGTCGGCTGGGGACTGGCCTACCTCGACATCGTGCTGCTGCTGGCGCTGCGGCCCAGCCTGCGGCCGCGAACTTGGGGCCTGCTGCTGGCTGCGGCCATCGCGCTGTCGTTGACCCACTGGTGGGCGCTGATCCTCACGGGCCGCGGCGTCTGGCTGAACTTCTTCACCCTGCAGACCGCCCACCTGCCGTGGGAAACCTGGACCATCCTCCCCGCCTGCTGGCTGCTGCTGATGGGCCTGGGGTGCCGTAGCGCCGAGGGCTTGGAAGCAAGAGGTCAGAGATCAGCGGTCAGAGGACAGCCAGACGAAGCAGAGGAGGCAAACGCAAAGAAAACCGAATAAAAAGCAGCCACGGACACGCACGGATTGCACGGAAAAGCAGCGGTGGAAAGCGGGATGCGCCAACCGCTGCAGTCGGCCTGGACGGCAGAGCGTCGCAACCGCACACGCCAGCCCCGCCGCGCCGGCCCAAGCCGAATAACTCATATCACCCGCTGTCGACCAATGCGACAGGGGTGCAAGAGTGCTCTATTTATGCCCCGATCTACAAATTGTCTTTAGCAGGGTGCGACGGTTCCGCATAAAGACAACTTCAACTGCCTGAGAAATAAACTCTGTTCACCTAAGTACCTTCCAAACAAGCCATTTTGCCGCTTGTAAAGCGGGAACAGCGTTTCTATGCTGCCACTGTGATGAGAAAAACTAGGCTACATAAAGACAACTTGGCGTTCGTTCAATAACACTGTTCGGGAAAAGAGAAAATGAAAACACTGATGATCATCATGATGATCAGTCTCCTAACCGGCTGTATTGGCTGTCGGACAGATCGACCACCGGAACACATGATGATCGAAATGGCATTCTTCAAGTGCGAGAAGTGCCGGTCGCTCGAAGGTGGAATCTACGGCAAGGGACCATTCAAATCACTCCACAGCCCACAAGCCAAGACCTGCGTTCATGACTGGCAGAAGATCTCCAGAGAGGAATTCAAAACGCTGGCAACACAATGGAATGGCATTGATTGGAAATCTGAAATCCCATTCTGGAGCACAGAAGGAAGATGAAGAAATCCCGAACAACCGGCTTCACCGCGTACGCGAAGCCCGGAGCGGCAGGGAGAATTGTGATAAACTCCGGGGTGGGTTTCGCGCCGGGTGAGCCGTAACGTTCCTTCCTGACTGACACCTATCTCCGCAGCGGGTAATCATCGATCATTAACCTGTTGTCCTGCGCCAGCCCCAATACGAAATCGGCAATCATCCATCATCCGGAGTTCGTCAGAACCCCTTGCGTGAGGGTCAGGTTCGTGCCGTCGATGTTGATCGTGTCGTCGATGCCGAGCAGCCCGTTAATTTTGAGGGCGGCTATGGTCAGGTGGAGTTCGCCGCCGCCGGGTGGAAAGCGTTTCGAATCCCGCGTCTCGCGTCTCGGGTCTGTCGGCTCCGCGGCCTTTGTCATGCACGTCTCCGACCCAGAGTGAGCGTTGCCCTTGCCGGTCCGGCCACCGTTTCTCGGAAATTCACGCGACAAGCAACTGCGGTTGGTCCGTCCCCGCAGGGAGGGCGGCGTGTCACGCCGCCGTATCGCTGGCGTTATTTTCGGCGCGGCAACGCCGCGCTCGCGCAATGCGTTTATTCATCGCATCGATAGGCCCGGCAGGGCCGATGCATGGTAGCCGGTGGCGGCAGCCACCGGAACGCACACCGTCGCACCACTATTTTGCGCCCTGGCGGGGCGCCGGAATTCCACCGCCCCTCCGGGGCTGCTGATTTTATGGAACCTTTTTCCGGTGGCTGTCGCCACCGGCTACCTTCCCGCGGCCCTCCGGGCCTGCCACGCCGCTAGCGGTGCGAGGATGTCTGGGCGTGGCGCGACGGGAAAGTCGCTAGCTGCGCGTCCTTCGCGGTGTAGCTCTTTCCGTTCTTGTCTTCCTGCCCTCCTCATTCCCTACTCCGAAAATCTGTGAAATCTGTGGATGCCGTTTTGCTGCTCCGGGAGTGGTCTGGCTTTATTGCGATTGGTTTATCTGGCGGCGGGCGCGGCGCGCCCGCCCTACCCTTTCCAAGGTCTGGAAAAATCGGCGTTTTGGTTTCCAAGGTTTGGAACTGCACCTATCCCTCCCCTCCGGAAATTCGCGAGCTTCGCGGAATTCGCGGTGAAGAACATAACCACAGAGGCTGCGGAGGTCAGAGGAGGTTCGCGAAGGAATTCCTCCGTGAACCTCTCTTCAAACTCGGCGCCCTCTGTGGTTAACCCTTCCCTTCCGGCTTGCCTGCTTCCCTCATGCGCTTGTCCGGAAGTCTGTGAAATCCGTGCCATCTGTGGATGAAATCCGAGGACGAGAACGAGGACGACGACGAGGACGAGGAGAGAATCAAAGAGCGGCGGCGAAGACGGCACGGTTAAAGGCGGGCCAGAGCGCGAGCACGAGCAGCAACGCGACGAGGACGAACAGCAGCAGAGCGTCGGCGCGCGGAAGCTTGACGGGGCGTGCGTCGGCGGCGGGAGGCTCGATGTAGGCGGCGCGGATGACGTTCATGTAGTAGTAGAGCGCGACGACGGAGTTGAGCACGGCGAAGAGCACGAGCCAGTAGCGCCCGGCGCCGGCGGCGGCGGCGAACAGCCAGAACTTCCCGTTGAAACCGGCGAGCGGCGGGATGCCGGCGAGCGAGAAGAACGCGAGCATCAGCACCGCGGCCAGCGCGGGATTGGTGCGGGACAGCCCGTTGACGGCGGCGACGTCCTCGCCGCGGACGGTGGCATAGACGAAGAACACGGCGAGGTTGGCGGTCAGGTAGACGACAAGGAAGTAGAGCAGCGCGCCCACCGCATACTCGCGCTCCGCGAGGAAGCCCAGCAGCAGGTAGCCGGCCTGGGCGATGGAGCTGTAGGCCATGAACCGGCGGAAGTTCGTCTGGCGCAGGGAGCCGAGGTTGCCGACGAGCATGGTCGCCGCGGCGAAGGCGGCGAAGACGGGCGCGAGCGCGGGGCGGACCGGGGCGAGCGGGCCGTAGAAGAGCACGACGAGGAAGCCGGCGGCGGCGGCCTTGGAGGCGGTGGAGAGGAACGCGGCGACGGGCAGCGGCGCGCCCTGGTAGACGTCCGGCGCCCACATGTGGAACGGCGCGAGCGCGAGCTTGAAGGCGCCGGCGGTGAAGATGAACAGCGCGGCGGCGCGGACGAGCGGGTCGCCGGGATGCTCCGCGAGGTACGCGGCGATGGCGCTGAACTGGAGGTGGCCGGTGGCACCGTAGAGCAGCGAGTAGCCGAACAGCACGAAGGCGGTCGCCAGCGAGCCCATGATGATGAACTTCATCGCGCCCTCGGCGGAGTCGAGGTGGCGGCGGTAGAAGCCGGAGAGCACGTAGAGCGGGATGGTCGCCATCTCGAGGCCGATGAAGAGGGTGATCAGGTCGAGCGCAGAGACGGTGACGCTCATGCCCCCGGCGGCAAAGGCGAGCAGGGTGAAGAACTCGCCGGGGCGCGTCAGGCGGGCGGGATGGCCGTCCGCGACGGCAAAGCACCCCTCGGCCATGCGCGCGGCGACCAGCGCGGCGCCGGTGAAGCAGACCTTGAACCAGAGCATCCAGGGCGTGACGCGGTAGGCGTGGAGGAAGACCACCTCGCGCTCGCCGCAGCAGAGCGCGGCAGCGAGCGCGCCGCCGACGGCGAGCAACACCCAGCTCAGGGCGCGCAGCACCGGGCGCGCCTCGTGGCGCGGGTTGAAGAACAGGTCCACGAACAGCACGACGAACGGCGCGAGCAGCAGCAGCGCGTCGGGCAGCAGCAGGATGGCGGTACTCAGGTTCATCTCGCCAGCTGCTCCACGATGGGCTCGATCGAGCCATCAATCAGCGCGGTGACGGCGCGCGGCCAGACGCCCATGACGATGACGCCGGCGAGCAGGATGACGATCGCCGCGCGCTCGGCGAGGTCGGCGTCCTTGAGGCCCTCGTCCTTCGCCTGCGCCGGGCCGTGCAGCACCTTGTTGATCGTGCGCAAGAGGTAGACGGCGGTGACGACGATGGAGAGGATGGCGATGACGGTGCAGACCTTGTTGAGCACGGGAGTCCGCGCGAAGGCGCCGAGGAAGACGTTCAACTCGGCGACGAAGCCGGAGAGGCCCGGCAGGCCCAGGCCGGCGAGCGCGGCGAGGGTGAAGGCGACGCCGATGAACGGCAGGCGCGTCATCAGCCCGCCCAGCTCGCCGATCTGGCGGGTGTGGGTGCGGCTGTAGATCATGCCGATGACGGCGAAGATCAGCGCGGTCAGCAGGCCGTGGGAGAACATCTGCAATACCGCGCCGCGCACGCCGAGGAAGTTCAGCGCCGCGTAGCCGAAGAGCACCAGCCCGCAGTGCGAGACCGAGGAGTAGGCGTTGATGTACTTCAGGTCGGTCTGCTTCACGGCGATGAAGGCGCCGTAGATGATGTTGATGGTGGCGAGCACGAGGAAGACGTTCATCCACTCGCGCGCGCCCTCCGGCAACAGGAACATCGCCACGCGCAGGCAGCCGTAGCCGCCGAGCTTCATGTGGACGCCGGCGAGGAACATCGAGATTGCGGTCGGGGCCGAGGAGTGGCCGTCGGGCGACCAGGTGTGGAACGGAAAGAGCGCGCCGAGCACGCCGAAGCCGAGGAACAGCGCTGGGAACGCCCAGTGCTGGAAGTCCGCCGGGAAGCGCACCTTGGCGAGGGCGTAGAGGTCGAAGGTGTGCAGGCCGGAGGCGTAGTAGAGGCCCAGCAGCCCGACGAGCACCAGCGCCGAACCGGCGAAGAGCATCAGGTTCAGCTTCATCGCGCAGTATTCCTTGCGGCCGGTGCCGAAGATGCCGATGAGCAGGTAGGTGGGGATCAGCGTCACCTCGTTGAAGAGGAAGAACGTGAACAGGTCGAACGAGATGAAGCAGCCGAACACGCCGGCGAGCAGCACCTGCATGTAGATGAAGAACTCCTTGGCGCGCGCCTCGACCCGCCAGCTCACCAGCACGCCGCAGACGGCGATGAGGGCCGCGAGCAGCATCATGAGCAGCGAGATGCCGTCCACGCCGACGAAGTAGGTGATGTGCGGCTGGTCGAACCACGGGATGCGCGCGGCGAACGCGAGCGGGACCTCCGCGCCAAGGGGCGGCCGGTGCGCGGGCCACGCCGCGATCAGCCCGGCGACCAAGGCGAGGTTGAGCAGCGCGCTGCCCAGGCTGACCCAGCGGATCAGCCGCGTGCGCGCCGCCGGCAGCAGCGCCAGCGCGACAATGGTCAGCGTGGGGATGCCCCACGTCAGTGAGAGCAGCAGCGCGCCGGGCGTGAGCGTGGTCGGGATCATTTCGCCAGCCCCCCGAGCAGCCAGAGCGCGAGCAGGCCGACGAGCATCGCCGCCAGGTAGCGCTGGACCAAACCGTTCTGCCACGCGCGCTGCGCCGCACCAAGCTTCTGCATGACCCAGGCAGAGGCATCGAGGCTGCCATCGATGACGACGCTGTCGAACCACTTCGCCGGCGCGGCGACGAGCGTGAACATCAGCCAGTGCGCGAAGACCTGCCAGAGCTCATCCACATAGAAGCGGTTCCAGGCGAGGCGCACGGCGGGGTTCTTCGGCGCCGAAGGAATGAAGCCGCGGCCGTAGCGCCACGCCGCGTAGAGGATGCCGGCAACGGCCGCGCCGAGCGCGAGCCACGGCACCCACGGCGCATGGGCCGCGTGTTCCGCGGTGTGCAGGCCCGGCGGTAGCATGTGCTGTGCAAAATATTTCTCCGCGAACCAGCCGGCGGCGGCGCTCGGGACCGCGAGCAGGGCGACGGGCAGCGCCATCAACAGGTCCTCGTGGGCGTGCGCGTCGCGGCCCGCGGCGCGCGAGGCGCCGTGGAAGGCGAGCAGGTAGAAGCGCGCCATGTAGAACGCGGTGAGCAGGCTGGTGGCGAGGCCGACGGCGAAGATCCACGGGCGGCCCGCGGTCCACGCGCTGGCGAGGATCGCGTCCTTGCTGAAGAAGCCGGAGAGCGGCCAGATGCCGGCGAGCGCGAGGCAGCCGATGAGCGTCGCGGCGTGGGTCACCGGCAGCTTGCGGCGCAGGCCGCCCATGCCGAGCAGGTCGTTGGTGTGCGCGGCGTGGATCAGGATGCCGGCGCAGAGGAACAGCATGCTCTTGAAGAAGGCGTGGGTGAAGACGTGGAACATCGACGCCGTGTAGCCCGCAGGCGCGGCGGGGTCGGCCACGCCGAGCGCGAACATCATGAAGCCGAGCTGCGAGAGCGTGGAATAGGCGAGCACGCGCTTGATATCGGTCTGCACGCACGCCATCACCGCGGCGAAGAGCGCGGTGAACGCGCCGAGGGTCTCGGCGAGGAACAGCGCGGAGCCGGCGGCGGCGAAGAGCGGGAAGAGCCGCGCGGTCAGGTAGACACCGGCGACGACCATCGTGGCGGAGTGGATGATCGAGGAAACCGGCGTCGGGCCCTCCATCGCGTCGGGCAGCCAGACGTGCAGCGGGAACATGGCGGACTTGCCCCAGGCGCCGGCGAACAGCAGCACGGCGGCCAGCGCCAGCAGGCTGCAGCTATGGCCGCCGAACACGACCGGGCTGGCCGCGAGCGCCGCGCCGGCGGCGGGCGCGTTGACCGCGGCGAACTGCACCGTGCCCAGCGCCGTCGCCACCAGCACGATGCCGATCAGGAAGAAGGCGTCGGCGAAGCGCGTGATGATGAACGCCTTCTTCGAGGCCTCGACCGCCGCGGGCTTGGTGTACCAGAAGCCGATCAGCAGATAGGAGGCGAGGCCGACGAGCTCCCAGAAGATGTAGAGCTGGACCAGGTCCGGCGCAATGACCAGGCCCGTCATCGCGAACGCGAAGAACGGCAGCAGCGCGAAGAAGCGGCCGAAGCCCGGGTCGCCGCGCAGGTAGCCGGCGGCGTAGAGGTGGACCAGCGTGGAGATGACCGTGATCAGCACCAGCATCATCACCGCGATCGGGTCGAGCCAGCAGCCGATGCCGAGCATGAGGCCGCCGGCGAAGTGCGGCAGCTCCAGCCACGGGAAGCTCCAGGCAAGCAGCGGCGCCGGGTGCGCGGCGGCAAAGTAGTCGCGCGCCACGAGCAGCGCGACGACCGCGGCGGCGAAATTCGCCAGCACGGCCACGGCGGCCGCGGCGCGCGGCGCGCGGCGGCCGAGGGCCAGGCCGTTGACCAGGAACGCCGCCAGCGGGAGCGCGAGCGTCAGCCACGAATGCGCGATGGCCCAGGATGTGGCAGGGTCAGCCATGCAGGCGTTTCATCCTTTCCACGTCGAGCGGGTGGCGCTGGCGGTAGAGCGCGATGACCACCGCGAGGGCGACGGCCATCTCGGCCGAGGTCAGCGCGATGATGAAGATGACGAAGACCGAGCCGGCGGTCGGGTCGGCGGCGCGAAAGTGCGCGAAGGCGATGAAGTTGATCATCACGGCGTTGAGCATCAGCTCAATGGAAATCAGGATGTTGATGATGTGCCGGTTGCGCAGCATGCCGAAGACGCCGCACGCAAACACGAGCGCTGCGAGGACGAGGCAGGCGGTCAGGTTCATTTCGGGCCCTCCCCCGGGTCGCCGGCGGGCTTGCGCGCGATGCTGATCGCGCCGACCAGAGCGGCCAGCAGCAGCAGCGAGACGATTTCGAACGGCACGAGGAAGCCGTCCGGCGCGGCGGAGAGCAGCCGCCGCCCGATGCCCTTGACGCCGCCGGCCTGCGCGAGCGCGGCATCCGCGGCGTGCGCCGCGGGCACCTCCCAGGCGCGACCGGCCCACAGCACGGCCAGCAGCAGCGCGCAGAAGAGCAGCGCGCCGGCCAGCGCGCCGAGCTGCTTGGCGGGATGGCTGCGCGGCACCTCCTCGCCGAGGTGCGCGGTGAGCAGGATGGTGTAGACGATGAAGATGACCACGCCGCCGATATACACCAGCACCTGCACCAGCGCGGCAAACTCCGCGTGGAGCAGCAGGAACAGGCCGGCGGTGCTGAACAGCGCCATCATCAGCGCCAGCGCCGCGTGGAGGACGTGGCGCAGCGAGACCGCCAGCACGGCGGAGCCGAGGATCAGCGCGGCGTCGGCATAGAAGAGCACGTCGGTGATGTTCACCGGCCCTCCTTGTGGTTGAGCACCCGCTCGAAGTCCGCCTTCTGGTCGCTGGCGAGCTCGAACTCGTGGCTCATCCGGAGCGCGTCGAACGGGCACGCCTCGACGCAGAGGCCGCAGAACGAGCATTGGCCGAGGTGATAGACCAACTGCCCGAGCACGCGCTTGTCCGCGAGGTTGCGCGTGGCGAGGATGGAGATCGTCCCGTTGGGGCAGGCCTTCTCGCACAGGCCGCAGGCCGTGCAGCGATGCTCGCCCGCCTCGTCGTGCGGCATGGTCACCGGCCCGCGGAAGCGCTCGGCAAAGCGCAGCTGCGTGCGGTTGTCGGGATATTCCCTCGTGACCACTTCCTTGGGGTGCGCGAGGTAGCGGCCGGTGATGCCGAGGCCGGTGACGAGCGATTTCGTGGCGTCGATGAGGTAGCGCGCCAGGCTGCGCCGCGGATAGGCTGGAGCGTGCTGGCTCATGGCAGGAGCCACCCCAGCGCCACCAGCACCGCCGCGACGGCGAGGTTGCCCAGCGCGACCGGCAGGAGGAACTTCCATTCCAGCGACATCAGCTGGTCCACGCGCAGCCGCGGGAACGTCCAGCGCAGCCACATGTAGAGGTAGACCAGGCCGTAGACCTTCAGCATGAACCAGACGCAGCCCGGCACGAGCTCCAGCGCGCGGTCGAGCGGGCCGAAGCCGAACTGCGGCGCGAGGAAGCCGCCGAGGAACAGCGTCGCGCCGAGGCCGGAGGCGACGAACAGGTTGGCGTATTCCGAGAGGAAGAACATCGAGAAGCCCATGCCGGAATACTCGGTGTGGAAGCCGCCGGTCAGCTCGCTCTCGGCCTCGGCGATGTCGAACGGCGCGCGGTGCAGCTCGGCGGTCGAGGAGATGATGAAGATGATGAAGCCCAGCGCGCCGCAGCCCGGCAGCTTGAACAGCCACCAGTCGAGCACGGTCCCCTGCTGCGCGAGGACGATGTCGCGCGTCGAGGCCGAGCCGCTGGCGAGCACGATCAGCAGCAGGCAGAGCACGTAGGAGATCTCGTAGGCGATCATCTGCGCGCCGGAGCGCAGCGCGCCGAGCAGCGAGTACTTGTTGTTCGAGGCCCAGCCGGCGAGCAGCACGCCGAACACGCCCATGCCGAGGAACGCGGCCAGGTAGACCAGCCCGCCCTGCGGGTCGGCGATCTGGATGTTGTGGTCGAACGGCAGCACGCAGAAGACCATGAACGACGAGGTGATCGGGATCAGCGGCGCAAGGTGGTAGACGAAGAAGTCCGCCTCGCGCGGCATGAACGATTCCTTGAGGAACAGCTTGAGGCCGTCGGCCAGCGTCTGCAGGAGGCCGAACGGGCCGACGCGGTTCGGGCCGAGCCGGAGCTGGAAACGCGCGCAGACCTTGCGCTCCATCCAGACCAGAAACAGCGCGGTCAGGCTGACGAACACCGTCGTCAGCGCGAGCGCGATCAGCGCGTTGACCGTGAACGCGCCGGCGGGCGCGAGGTGCGCGCGCACCCAGTCGCCGACCGGGTGGGTCGCCGGGTAGCGCGCGGCCAGCTCGGCCGCCGTCAGGCTATGGAGGCTAGCGATCAATGTCGGGCACCACGATGTCGAGGGAGGAAAGGATGGTGACGAGGTCGGCGAGCTTCGCGCCGCGCGCGATCTCGTCGAGCACGGACAGATTGGAAAAGCCGGGCGAGCGGTTCTTGATGCGCACCGGCTTGAGGCTGCCGTCGGAGACGATGAACGTGCCGAACGCGCCGCGCGCGGCCTCGACCCACCGGAACCACGAGCCGGCCGGCAGCTTGTACTGCGGCAGCTCCTTCGAGCGCCACGGGCCCGCCGCGGGGAACTGCGCCACGGCCTGCTCGAGGATGCGCACCGACTGGGCCATTTCGCGCATCCGCACCTCGTAGCGGTCGAAGCAGTCGCCGTTGCGGCCGAGCGGCACGTCGAACGCGAAGCGGTCATAGATGGAGTAGGAATCGTGCTTGCGCACGTCGTAGTCCACGCCGGAGGCGCGCAGCACCGCGCCGGAGCAGCCGTAGCTGCGCGCCGTCGCCGCCGGCAGCACGCCGATGCCGTGGGTGCGCTCCTGGATGATGACGTTCTTCGTCAGCAGCCGGTCGTACTCGTCCAGCGAGCGGCGCGTCTGCTCGAGGATGACCTGCACCTTGGCCAGGAAATCCGCCGGCACATCCTGCGCCACGCCGCCGGGCCGGAAATAGTTCAGCGTCAGCCGCGCGCCGCAGACCTCCTCGAAGAGCTGCGTGATCAGCTCATGGTCGCGGAAGCCGTAGAAGAACGTCGTGATCGCGCCCAGGTCCATGCCGAACACGCCCCACCAGAGCATGTGCGAGGCGATGCGCTGCAGCTCGCACAGGATCACGCGGATGTAGTCCGCGCGCTCCGGCACGCCCAGGCCCAGCGCGCGCTCGACGATCAGGCAGATGCTCAGGCTGTTGCCCAGCGAGCTGAGGTAGTCCAGGCGGTCGGTGTGGTGCAGGTACTGCAGCACCGACATGTTCTCGCCCATCTTCTCGATGCCACGATGGACGTAGCCGGGGTGCGGCACAACGCCGAGCACGGTCTCGCCATCGAGGCGGACAACCAACCGCAGTACGCCGTGCGTGCTCGGATGCTGCGGGCCCATGTTGAGGTAGTAGGCTTCGCCCTCGCGCCCGTCCGTCGCCGGCTCGAACCCCGGCGGCAGCACGATGCTGGACTCGAGGGCGCTCATCGCGCACCCCGGCAGCGGGGAGTTTTCCAAGGGTTGGAAAGCGAAAGCGCCGGTTTTTCCAAGGCTTGGAAAAACCCACCGGCCGGCACGCTGGAGCTCGCGCCGTTCATCAGTACGGCCGCCTCACAACACGGGTGGGGTCCGAAAAATCTTTGCGCAGCGGATGGCCGGGGAAATCGTCCTCCAAAAACAGGCGGCGCAGATCGGGATGCCCGGCAAAGCGGATGCCGAAGAGGTCGTAGACTTCGCGCTCGTGCCAGTCGGCGGAGCGGTAGAGGTGGCTGATGCTGGCGATCTCCGTGCCGGCATCGCGCGGCAGCGCGCACCGGACGAAGACCTTGTGGCCGAGCCGCGTCGAGAGCAGATGCACGACGACTTCGAAGCGATCCTTCCAGTCAATCGCGGTCAGCTCGACAAGAAAATCCAGGGCCAGTTCCGCGTCGGCGTGCAGGGCGCGGAGGAACGGCAAATATTCGGCCGGCGTGACGGTGAACTCCACGGGCTCCGCCGCCATCGCGTCCGGCCGGGCAAACAGTTGCGCGGCGGGGAAGAGCGCGCGGACGCGTTCGGCGATGGCTTGCTGCGCGAGGCCCGGCGACGTGCGCGGGGTGGGCGCGAGAGCGGGCTGCGCGGGCTTGACGACGCGCTTGTGGGCGTAGCCCTTGAAGTCGGGGTGGGCCTGCTTGAACTGCGCACGCGCCTCGCGCTCCGCGGCATCGCGCGCTTTTTCCTTTTCCGCCCACGTCTTCAGGGTCGCGCTGAACACGTCCTCGAAGGGTACCGTGATCAGCGGGCGCGGCTCGCGCGGGTGGCGGATGCTCTCGCGCCGGATGACCTCCTGCAGCTTCAGGATGCCGTGCAGCAGCGCCTCCGGCCGCGGCGGGCAGCCGGGGATATAGACATCCACCGGCACGATCCGGTCGGCGCCCTTCACGACGGAGTAGCTGTCGTAGTAGTACGTCCCGCCGGAGATGGCGCACGAGCCCATCGCGATGACGTAGCGCGGGGCGGGCATCTGCTGGTACAGCGTGGCGAGGCGCGGCGCGAGCTTCTCGACCAGCGTGCCCGCGATGATGATCAGGTCCGCCTGCCGCGGCGAGGCGCGCGCCACCTCGACGCCGAAGCGCGACCAGTCGTTATGCGCCGCGCCGGTGGCCATCATCTCGATCGCGCAGCACGAGGTGCCGTAGACCAGCGGCCAGAGCGAGTTCGCGCGCGTCCAGTCCACCACCGCGTCGATCGCGTTGACCATCCGCCACCCGCCCGGCAGCGGGTCGAGCAGCGGCGGGAGCTTTTCGAGGATCACTCCCATTCGAGCACCTTCTTGCGCCAGGCATAGACCAGGCCGACGGTGAGGATGGCGACGAAGCCGCCGACCGCGGCGAGCACGGGCAAGGCGGAGAGGCCCCCGGCCGCGCCCACGCCGGCGTCGCGGAAATTCGCGAGGCACGGGAACAGGAACAGCGCCTCGACATCGAACACCATGAAGATCAGCGCGAAGAGGTAGTAGCCCACCTTGAACTGGATGCGCGCCGAGCCGATGCTCTCCATGCTGCACTCGTAGGGCGCGAGCTTGCTCGGCGTGTCCGGCGAGCGCGGGGCGATCAGCCGTGAAAGCAGGATCGCGCCGCCGGCAAAGAAAGTGCCCAGCAGCGAAAACACACAAATCAATGCATAGTCAGACATGGATACCCCGAAAAGCGGCCCGAAAATACTATCCGCGGCGTGAAATGCAAGTGCGGTAACTCTGGAGCCGGCGGAGGGATTTGAACCCCCGACCAGCGGTTTACAAAACCGCTGCTCTACCACTGAGCTACGCCGGCGTGGTTTTCCAAGGCTTGGAAAAAACGCAGCGGACTTTTTCCAAACCATGGCGGAAATGCAAGCTCCATCTGCCCACCGCGGACGTTCCGGCGCCGCCAAGCAAAAGGTTTCACCCGCTCAAGCCAACGCGGGAGAACTGAAATCGATCCAGCGAAAAGGCAAAGCGTTTGAGGCAGGCGGATGCGGTGGTTGTCAGAAACAAGGGGACTACACCAAAGCCGGCCGGGGCTACTTTCTGCTCATGACCCAATCCCAACGACTGCCAGCCACTTTTCGGCATGCGTCGAGGTCTTCGCCCAGCAGAAAGCCCTGTTTCACCAGCTGCTGCAGGGCTTCGTTCACGCGGGCCAGGTAGGCTTCCTTGTTCGGATAGCGCTCGGCCAGCGCCGGGCGGGGATCTCCAGCCTGCTCGCGTTGTCCTGATGTCTTGGCAAAGGGGATCCAGCATCCGCGCAGGAACACGAGCTCGCCGGTTCCGCCCGTGGAGGCAGGCCGGAACATCCATCCGGTACACGTGGCCAGCGGCACGCTCACGTCGGGGAGGCGAATGCCGCCGAGATCGTTGCCATCGGCATCGACCTGGGGCACCAGGAAGGGGAGCTCCGTGCCAGCACCCGCGCCTTGCGGCAAGTGAGGATTCAGGAAACGCGGACCAGGCTTGATACTGCGGGGCGACGGCACACCCGGCAGCGCAGGGAAGCGCAGCTGCGCCACGGGCACCAAGGTGCCATCGCTGAGTTTCGGATAGACGCTCGGCGGCGGGAGCGCGCCCTCGGCCACCCAGCGATGCAGGGCCATGCGCAAGGCCATTACGGCCTGCCCCGAGTTGACAGGGTTCGGCAACAGGGCGTCATTCGCGTGGGGCTTGGGTGGGAAGGCCGCAGGCCCATGCTGTGTCCCGGCAAAGAAATAGGCGCGCACATTGTCCGGCAAAGCGACATCACGTTTTCCGTCGGGACTGGTATGCGACAAGCCGCCCGCACGACCTGCACCCCAATACTCCGACGCTGTGTTGATGTAGAACAGCTTCGGACGCTGCGTTACGCGCGGGTTCTCCTGAAGGCCTTCTTTGAGCCTGGTAACCGGATCCTCCACCGCGCTGTCGGTGAACGGGTAGGAAGCGGTCTTGAACTCCGCCAGCGAGCGCGGCGTTGACCAGCGGCGGTTGAAGTCCAACCGGCCCGCCCCGGCGATGTGCGCGATGATGCCATCAAACGCCAGGCGGTCTCCGTCGTCCGTGTTGAACCCGAGATAAACGAATTCGCGCAGCAACCGGCCGCACTGCGAAGAGCCAAACGCATATGCATGCCGCACGGGAGCGAGCGACCCCGGGTCCTGCTTCAGCCAAGCCACCGCGTCGCGGATCGCCGCAAGACCCAGCCCGGCCACAGGTGGATTTTCCGACAGGTAGGAAAGCTCGTAGGTTTTGCCGGGTTGGGTCCCGCCTTCCATAATTAACTTCCCGCTTTCCAGCCGCCACTGCTTGCGCGGCACTTCCTTGCCGGCCGCGTAAGGCGTTGCGTCGCGGATAATCAGCCGGCTGTCCGGGCCGTTCAGGTCCACGGGTGGATAGTCCGTCAGGTCATTGAGCGTGACTTGTTGCTGGGGCTTGTCGGTCGTGAAGGTGGCACACACCACGCCGCGCACCGGGTGCCCATCTTTTCCCCGCGCCGCCGGCACCGCGATACGCAGCTTGCCGGCTTGGGCCGGCACGTCGAACTCCCAGCCGACTTGCATCACCGTGAAGCCGTGCTTGATCATGAACGGGCTCAGGCCGCTCTTGCCGCCCCGGTTGGGAATCTCCACCCAGGCTGCACCGTTGCCCTGCCCCACCCCTTTGGGTTTCAGAATGCGGAAGTCGGAGGAAAAGGCCACCCGCCCCGCCGCATTGGTCGGCGCCAGGTCGACATCGGCGATGATACGGTTGCGCGGATGCGCGGGGTCGATCTCGAAATGTAGCCGCCCGGCGATCTGTTCATAGCCGGTGGCGTCCACGGCGGAGCGCTCGGCAATCTCCACGCGAACGACGGCGGCACGGGCGAGGGAAAACGCAGCCAGACACAGGCCGGGCAAGAGGAAGCGGGCAAGGGTAGGCATAAAATATCCAGGGATTGAAGACCTCCGGTCCCGGGCGCGCCCAACGGGGAAGCGCCGCTTGGCGACGGCAGGCAGACACAGAAAAAGCATGCGCGCATTTTTACGCGCCGCGCGGCCAAGTCAAGCCCCGTGTCGAAAAACCACGGTTCGGCTCCGACCCAGCCGCCGGCCTGTCGGTGCGCGCGGTCAATCATGCGTCGCGTTGCGGCGCGCACGGAAGCGGTGGAACAGCAAGAGGCCGATACCGATGAGGAGGATGCCGAGGGCGAGGTATTTCTGAATCTTGTGCAGATCGCCGAGCAGCCGCTCCATCATGCCGCCGAGGAAATAGCCGGCGTTGGTGACCAGCAGGGCCCAGAGACACGCCCCGAGGACATTGAGGATGGAGTATTGCCAGGCCGGGACGCGGCTGGTGCCGAGCACGATGGGGGTCACGATGCGGAAGCCGTAGACGAAGCGGCTGCCGATGATGATGAGGTGCGGATGGCGCTCGACCCAGCCGTAGACTTTTAGGGCCTTCGTCTGCAGTTTGGGGAACCGGCGGAAGACCCACTCACGGCGATAGCGGCCAAGATAGAAATATAACTGGTCGCCTGCGGTGGCCCCGAGCGTGGCCAGGATGATAACCAGCGGCATCTGGAGCGCAGGGCTGGCGTCGCCATGGGCTTGCCAGGTCATGAAGCCGGCGATGAGCAGCAGGGTCTCGCCCTCAAAAAAAGTCCCGATGAGCACGGCGAGATAGCCGTAGGTCGCAATAAATTGGTGGATGTCGTCCATGTGCGGCACGCATCATACGCAATGTGACGGCGCACGGCAAAAAATGATTGCGGACGAACACCGGCCACGAGGAGGGCTTGACTCACCAGCAGGATGCGCAAGAATACCGCCCGGTTTTTCAGGGCGGGCAGCAGGACGTTGAACCCGCCCCGGCAGCCGGGGTGTGTTTTCTGAAAGGAAAGCGAATGATGAAAAAAAGCTGGTTAGTGATGATGCTGGCGATGGGGCTGGTCATGCTGATGGGCATCACAAGCGCATGGGCTGGCGATTATTGGCACAAGATCGGCGAGTTGACGAAGGGCGGCAAACTCCCCGTGAACCGGCAGGTTTCCGCCTGCCGCCTGGAGTGTGTCGAAGGCGTGGCCACCATCAATACGCTGGTGGTCTTCGATGGCGACAAAAAGCGCGGCATCCCCATCACGACAAAACTCAACAAAGGCGAGACCAAGGATGTCTCGCTGGGCAACAAGGTCAACGTTACCGAGTTGGGGATGAGCCTGGAAACCAACGGCCGTCTGGCCGTGTATATCAAGTGATCCCCCCGTTGTGGGACGTGGCACCCTCGAACCGCCGCCTGCTTAACGGCGCGGCGTGAGCTTGAAGGCCCATGCGTGGGCGCAGGGCGGCCCGGCGCGGGCTTCCGCCGGTATGGGGATGAGCGTCTGGCCATCCTGCGTACCGCCGGGCTTGAGCGCACCGTATCCGAGCAGCGTGATCTGACCGGCCTGCGCGACCAGTTCCGCAGGCAAAGACACCGTTTCCGGCAACCCACTTTGATCGTCATGCGCGAGCAGGATGGCA
Source organism: uncultured Lentisphaerota bacterium (assembly GCA_903912445.1). Taxonomy (GTDB): domain Bacteria; phylum Verrucomicrobiota; class Kiritimatiellia; order CAIQIC01; family CAIQIC01; genus DP16D-bin41. The sequence goes on along the minus strand of CAIWHP010000199.1, from coordinate 45,609 downwards.
TACACGGTGCCATCGCGCTTGCCGGTGAAGGCCAGGTCACCGCGCTCATGCGGTGCGGCCGGCCGCGTTTCGTAGATGGCCTCGCCGTTGACCCGCATCCACGCGCCGATTTCTTTCAGGCGCTGGTAGGCGAGCGGATCGAATTCGCCATCGGGGCCGGGGCCGATGTTGAGGAGCAGGTTGCCGCCGCGCGCCACGATGCGGCACAAATGTCCGATGAGCACGCGGGTGCTCTTGTAGTCGTCGTTTGGCTTGTAACTCCATTTGCCGGCCATTGTCATGCAGGTTTCCCAAGGGTATGGCAGCAGCTTGCCCGGCACCTCGTTCTCCGGTGTGCGGTAGTTCTCGTTCGGTCCCTTCACGCTGCGATCCACCACCAGCAGCCCGGGCTGATGCTTCCGCGCCATCGCGGCCATGCCGTTCATGTCGATGTCCTGCTTGGGCGGGCGCACCTGGCCGCCATCGAGCCAGAGAATATCCACCGGCCCGTAGCCGGTCATGAGCTCCTCGATCTGTTTCCACGTGAAGTCCTTGAACTTGCTCCACAGCTCCGGATGCTGCGCCGTGTCATAGTTGTTGTTCCGGTCGCGCAGCGGGAAATCCGGGCTCCAATAGAACGGGGTGTGCCAGTCGGCCTTGGAGAAGTAGGCGCCGGTCGCAAAGCCCTGCTGACGGAACGCGCTGAAGACTTCCCTGGTGACGTTCGCCCGCGGGTTCGTGCGGAAGGGACAGCCCGGGCCGGTGATCTTGTAGTCGGTCTGCGCCGTGTCGAACAGGCAGAACCTGTCATGATGTTTCGTTGTGAACACCACGTAGCGCATGCCGGCCTCCTTGGCCGCGGCGGCCCACTTCGCCGGGTCGAACTTGACCGGGTTGAAGGTGGTGATCAGGTTTTCATAGGATTTCTTGTAAGCGCGATCATCATCGGCAAACGGGCCGGTACGGCGGTTCCACGGATGCTTCTCCGGGCACAGCGTCCACGATTCCACGATGCCCCACTGGCTGTAGGTGCCCCAGTGCATGAGCAGCCCGAATTTCAGGTCCTGCCACTGCGCCAGCTTCGCCAATACCAGCGGATCGGTCGGCGGCGTGTAGTCCTTGCTCATCTGGTACGCGCCGCTCTGCCCCACCCCGTCGGCGGCGGCGCCTCCGGCGACGAGACTCCACATGGTCAGCGCGGCCATCGCGAGGGCTTGGATTCTGTGCATGATCGCTCCTTTGATTATGACAAGCTTTTCAGAGTGGTAGGTTGACGGACAAAAGCCTCTCGCGGAGCGAGAGGACTACTATGGCGGCGGCAGCAAAGCAGGCCTCACGCTCCGCGTGAGGTGGTGGCGCGGCGGCAACCGCGCTGGCACTGGGCCTTCTATTTTGGTGATGGCGCATCGAGGTGTTTTACGTTGCTGCGCGGGCCGGTCTTGTCGGGATGAAAATCGAGATCGGTCGTCAGCAGCAGCTTGTGGCAGCGGGCGTAGTATTGCGAGGTGTCCACCAGTTCGAGCGCCACGGCGTCCGCGGGCAGCGTGAACGTGCCGCCGTCCTGCCACGCGAAGCCGTCCTGATGATGCGTGCCGAACAAATTCTGAGCACGGACGCCATTGACAGCCACGGCGAAGGAACGCTTCCCGGGTTGCTCGCTCGCATAATCGCGGCCGCGCACCCAGAGCCGATAGGTGCCGGCGGTGGCCACCGCGATGCGCGCACGCGCCACGAGCTGCTCGGGCGGCCGCGCCTTGTCCTTCTTGTCGTGCCCGCGCAGCGCCAACGCACCTTGATCGCGCCCCACCTGCCAGCCGCCCAGCTGCGGGAAGTCAGCCACCTCGACCCACAGATCCACGCCGCGCGATTTGCTGGGACCGGAAGACTGCTCCGCTTTCTGCGCGAACTCCTGCTGGCGGCGCGCATAGGTGGCGGCGTCCGGCTTGTAGCAGCGGAGGTAGTCGAACAGCGTGCCGCCGTTTTTCGGCACCGCGTTGGAGGCGGTGGCGATCGCCGTGAGCCAGAGATGAAAGTCCGCCTGCTCGACGCCGCGCAGGTCGGTGGTTTGGATCAGCTGGTCATCGAAGAAGAAATTGCAGTAGTTGCTGGTGACCTCGAAGCCGTAGAGGTGGAAGTCCGCGCCGAGATCGGCCGGGGTCGTGTGGGTGGCACGGCTGAGGCCGCCCTTCACCGGATACCACTCGATGATGCCGCAGGAAAATTTGTGCGCGTCGAAGGTGGGATAGTGTTCGAGCGCATCGATCTCGATACGCGGCTTCGTCTTCAGTTCGGGAGCGCGGTCGGCCATGCTGCCGAGCCACGTGGTCCAGAACGCGTCGTGCCAGCCGCGTCCTCCATCCAGCTTGATCCGCGCCTCGAAATAGCCTTCGAGGAACTTGCGCTTGGTGATCAGGCCGCCGCCGCTGAAGTGTTTGGGCCCGCGCGCGGCGCGGATTTTCATACAGCCGTTTTCCAGCGACACCGCTTCCGCCTCGCACAGGGAGAAGTGGGCCTTGCCCACGCGATAGGTCCACTCTTGCTCGTTGACCTTGGCCCCATCGAACTCATCGGCCCAGACCAGCTGGAAACCCGCTGGCGCGGCCGCCTGGACCCAGCAGGTCCCTGCGAGCAGGCCGAGCCAGACCAGCGACCGGATACTGAAGAAGGCGTTGCGCATGCCGGAAATTATGTCCGGAATCATCCGGGGTTACAATCCAACAGCGGATAATCTGTTGTGTGCCTCAAAGCGGCGGCTTGTAAAAAACTCGAAAGAAAGACCTTCCCCACTATACTCCGCCATGTCCGTAGTGCTGGGCGGCGCGGTCCTGAAATCGCGTGGCATCAGGCGGCGGACGACAGGGTTTTTATGAAGGTGGTTTACTCCGAGCACTACGCGATCGGCATTGGCCAGCATCCCTGGCACACCTCGAAATATGCCCGCGTGCTTGAACGGCTGAAGGGCCAGGGCGTGATCACGGACCAGGATGTCATCAAGGCCCAACTGGCCGATGACGAAGATATTTTGCGCGTCCATACCACGGAGTTCTGGGAGAAGCTCCAGGCGGTGGATTTCTCGGCCGCGGAAATCGAGCGGCTGGAAATCCCGCTCCATCAGGCGGTGGTGGATTTCTTCTGGAGGACGGCCGGCGGCTCCATCCAAGCCAGCGAGCAAGCGCTCAAGGACGGCGTGTGTGTGCACCTGGGCGGGGGCTTCCACCATGCCTTCCCCGACCATGGCGCCGGGTTCTGCTTGATCAACGATATCGCCGTCAGCCTGCGGAGCCTGCAAGGACGCGGCCTGATCAAGAGGGCTGCGGTCATCGACTGCGATCTGCACCAGGGCGACGGCACCGCCTGGATCTTCAGAAATGACCCCACGGTGTTCACGTTTTCCATGCACCAGCGGCGGGCCTTCCCCTATTTCAAGGAGCGCAACTCGCTCGATGTCGAGCTTGAGGACGGCACCGGTGACGAGGAGTATCTCGCGGCGCTCGCTTCCGCCTTGGAGATCATCCTCGATGGTTCGCGCCCGCTCGATCTCATCCACTACCAGGCGGGCGCGGATCCCAGTGCGAAGGATACCCTCGGCGGCCTGAAGCTATCGGAGGCCGGGCTCATGGAACGCGACCGCCGGGTCTTCGCCGCGGCGGCGGCCGCGCAGGTCCCGGTCGTCGTCACCTTGGGCGGCGGTTATCCTGTCGACATCGAAGACGTCGTCCGCATCCACACCAACACCGTCCTCGCGGCCTTGGCCTACCGCTAACCCCGCCCTCTATTGAACATCATGCAATAATCTGACTCAGCTTAATCGTCCTCGTTCTCGTCGTCGTCCTCAATCTTCATCCACGGGCTTTTCAAGGCGGGCAGGAGCGGTCAGCGTGTTGAACGGGTCCCGCCGAAGAAGAACGGCAGAATCATTGGCAGCAAAATCATGAAGACAAGGCAGGAATGGCACCACCTTCGGCCGCCGAAGTCCGAATAGTTCTGCCCTTAATGATTCTGTCTAATGCTTCACCAGAGAAGAGCAGCAGAATCATTGATCGCAGAAGCCTTTCAGCACTGCTGCCGCGCGGCGGGATCCTGATGGAAGTACTGCCTGAATTCCTCATAGAGCGCGGGGTGCTGCTGTTGGAGTTCGCCCGGCCTTTCGAAGAAGAGTTCGGTCGCCACCGCAAAAAACTCCGCCGGCTTCGTGGCCCCGTACTCGCTGATGAGGGACGGCGTGCCCGTCGCAACATCCTCCTGCAGCCGTTTATACTCTGAGCCCAGCACCTGAGCCCACTCCCGATACATGGAGGCGCTGTCCAGACCCGGCGCGCCGTCCATGGCGCCGTCCAACTGGTCGAGTTGGTGGGCGAACTCGTGGAAGACAACGTTGACGCCGTCCTCGGGATTCTGCGCCCCGCCTAGCGTGTCCGGCCAGGACAGCACCACGGCGCCGGTGCTGGACGAGAGCCCCATCACCGCCTGGCTCGCGACCGAGATGGTGCTCGCCGGGCCCCGTTCGGTTTGCTCGACGTTGAAACTCTCCGGGTACACCAGGATGCTGACCAGCCTTTCATAATAGTCGTGATGGAGGTTGAGCAGTAGCAGGCACGCCTGCGCCGCAATCGTCACCTTGATCTCGTCGGTGATGGTCAGTCCCCCACAGCCCTCGAAATGCTTCTCGGCGATGAACACCTTGATCACATCCTCCAGCCGCTGCCGTTCGTCTGGATGCAGACACCGGCAGATGGGCGCGTTCCGGTCGATGACCTGCGACCACGTCGCCGGAAAAGGCTGCTCCGCCAACTCCTGCCGCCGACGATCACGAAAGGGATGCAGATAGCTCATGGGTGGTTTCTACCCGCTTCCATTCGCTGTGGCAATGTTCGCTCTTCGCTGCGCTGCTTCTGATAACCGCTGCGGCTGATCGTTTCATACGCGGGGCGCGCCGCAAACGGGGGAATGGGCTGTTTTTCGGGCGAAGCAAATTCTGTCTTGCGTTCCGTTTTTCATCGGGCATCATCCGCACCATGCAATTGCTTTTCTGGCCGGGTTTCTGGGCGGTTAGCCCAGCCTGCTGAAGGGCGTGCGAAGCGAGGTGCCGCTGTGGGCGTACAGTTTGGTTTGAACGCGCCGGTCTGTGCCGCGTCGTTTTCTGGACGCGGGCCTGATCCCATTCCGCGCGCCTCCGTCAGCGCGGACCCGTGCGCGGCGGCGTGCAGCTGGCGTCCGCTCTATTCCTCCGCCGCCGCGCTCGCATGCGACGGCCTGCCATGCTTGAAAATAAACGCGGCGGAACACCGCCTTGAAAACAAAGGAAGCCCGGCATGAAGGTGAAATCCGTAACCGACCTGAAGACCCTCAAATCAAACGTCCGCGCGGCCGCGCAGTCGGCCCTCGACGCGGGCCGCGGCGTGCTGCGGCTGGCGCCGAACTGGGTGCCGCGGTCGTTCCTCCATCCCGGGCGGCGCATCAAGCTGCACCCGGACGATCTCTATGCCTACGGCCTGAACCGCGGCGGCATCGACGAGCGCTGGTTCGCCTCGACGACCGAGGCGGCCAACGACGGGCGCGTGCCGGACGAGGGCCTGAGCTACGTGGTCTTCGAGGGGCAGCGGCTGCAGCTGCGCGCTGCGGTGGCAGAGCTGGGCGCGACGGCGGTGGGCGCCGACATCTGGAAGAAGTACCGGCGCTGGCCGGTCTACAGCAAGTTCTTCGACAACATGGGTCCGATCCCGCATCACATGCACCAGAGCGCGGCGCAGGCGAAGCTGGTCGGCCAGGAAGGCAAGCCGGAGGCCTACTACTATCCGACACAGCACAACAATGTGGGGAACAATTTCCCCTACACGTTCTTTGGGCTGATCCCGGGCACGACCAAGGCGCAGGTGCGGCGCTGCCTCGAGAACTGGAACCGCGGCGACAACGGCATCCTCGACCTCGCGCAGGCCTACCGCCTGAAGCCCGGCACCGGCTGGCTCGTGCCGCCGTGCGTGCTGCACGCTCCGGGCTCGCTGTGCACCTATGAGCCGCAGTGGGGCTCGGATGTGTTCGGGATGTACCAGAGCCTCGTCGAGGGCCGCGAGGTGCCGTGGGCGCTGCTCGTCAAGGACGTGCCGCCGAAGAAGCACCACGACCTCGACTACCTCGTCGAGCAGCTCGACTGGGAGCAGAACACGGATCCCGATTTCAAGGCGAACCACTACCTCGAACCCGTGTCCGCGGGCGGCTCGGCGGCGGAGGGCTACCTCGACAAGTGGATCTGCTACGGGCGCATTCAGGGCTGGCAGTGCGTGACGGCCAAGGAGCTGACCGTGCTCCCCGGCGCGAAGTGCACCGTGCGCGACAACGGGGCCTACGGCCTGATCACCGTGCAGGGCGAAGGCCTGATCAACGGGCAGCGGCTGTCGTGCCCGAAGCTGATCCGATTCACCGAGTTGACCGAGGACGAGGTCTTCGTCGTCGATGGCGCCGCCCGCGCGGGCGTCGTCTACGAAAACACGTCCGCCACCGAACCGCTGGTCGTCCTGCGCTATTTCGGCCCCGAGGTGAACCCCGAGGCGCCGGGCGTCGGCAAGCAAACTGGAACCACCAAACAAGCGAAGCAACAACGCAAGCAGGAGGAACGAACATGATTGAAGCAAACGCCAACAACTTCCCGAAACTGCACAATGCCGCGTGGCCCGGAGTGGTCGGGAAAGGGCCGGACACGCCGGAGCCCCTCATTGACCTGCAGACGATGATCGACCTGACCGCCGCAGCGGATGTGGATGGCATCAAATTCGACGGCATCGATCTCTTCCTCTGCGCGCCGCACGTGGACATCGACTCGACCGACGCCGACCTCGCGCGGCTGGCCGACCGGCTCCGCGCGAAGCAGCTCGTCGCCGGCTCGCTCGTGGCGCCCGTCTGGCCCCCGGCCGGCGGCGGCTCGGCGATGGGCGACGCCGCGCAGCGCGCGCAGTTCGTCACGCAGGTCCGCAAGGCGTGCCGCATCGGCCAGACGCTGAAGAAGCTCGGCGTCCGTCCCGACGGCGTCATCCGCATCGACTCCGCCGGCGGCGTGGCCGACTGGGCGAAGGATCCCGCGGGCAACACGAAGCTGATCATCGACACGTTCTCGAAGGCCTGCGACGTGGCGGAGGAGCACGGCGAGCGGCTCGCCGCCGAGGGCGAGATCTGCTGGGGCGGCATGCACTCGTGGCGCACGATGCTCCAGGTGCTCGAGGGCGTCGGCCGCCCGAAGGTGCTCGGCTTCCAGGCCGACATGGCGCACACGCTCCTCTACATGCTCGGCTACAACGCGCCGGAGGACCGCCTGGTGCCCGCTAGCTTCGACTGGAAGGACCAGGCGACCTTCCATGTGGCCTATACAAAACTCGCCGCGGCGCTGCGGCCGTGGACGATCGATTTCCATGTGGCCCAGAACGACGCGACCGTGAAGGGCCAGGGCACGCACGACAAGACCGGCCGGCACTGCCTGCCGCGCGACCCGAACGGCAAGCTCGACATCGTGTGGGCCTCCGGCCAGTGGCTGCGCGACGCGACCGGGAAGCCGACCCGCGCCATCCGGCACCTGTGCTGGGACGGCTGCATGTTCCCGAACGACGTGATGCACAAGCCGGCGACGTGGAACTCGATCCTCGCCGCCATGATCGATGTGCGCCGTGCGCACGGGTGGCAGGAGTAAGCGGAGCGAGGGAGGACACACATGAGCGCGAAAAAGAAAAAACTCAACATCGGCATGGTCGGCTACGGCTTCATGGGCCGGGCCCACTCCAACGCGTGGCGGAAGGTGACGAACTTCTTCGACGTCCCGCTACAGCCGGTCCTCAAGGCCGCCTGCGCGCGGGACGCGGCGAAGGTGCAGGCGTTTGCGGACCAGTGGGGCTATGCCTCGGTCGAGACCGACTGGCGCAAGCTCGTCGCGCGCCAGGACATCGACGCCATTGACATCTGCGTGCCCAACGACCTCCATCTGGAGATCGCCGTGGCCGCGGCGAAGGCCGGCAAGATGATCCTCTGCGAGAAGCCGATCGCCCGCAACACCGCCGAGGGGCTCAAGATGTGCCGGGCGGTCGAGAAGGCCGGCGTGCTCAACACCGTCTGGTACAACTACCGCCGCGTGCCGGCGGTGACGCTGGCGAAAAACCTCGTCGCCGAGGGCAAGCTCGGCAAGATCTTCCACTACCGCGCGAACTTCCTGCAGGACTGGACGATCTCGCCCGACCTGCCGCAGGGCGGCACGGGGCTGTGGCGGCTGGACGTCAAGGCCGCGGGCAGCGGCGTGACGGGCGACCTGCTCGCGCACTGCATCGACACGGCGATCTGGATCAACGGCCCGATCAAGTCCGTCTCGGCGATGACCGAGACGTTCATCAAGGAGCGCAAGCACACGCTGACCGGCAAGGTCGAGAAGGTCGGCATCGACGACGCGTGCGCCTTCCTCGCGCGCTTCGCCAACGGGGCGCTGGCGATCTTCGAGTCCACCCGCTACGCGCGCGGCCACAAGGCGGAGTACACCTTCGAGATCAACGGCGAGAAAGCCTCCATCGCCTGGAACCTGCACGACCTGCACCGGCTGCAGTATTTCGACCATGCCGACGAGTCCACCGTGCGCGGCTGGCGCAACATCCACGTCAGCGATGGCGACCAGCCCTACATGAAGGCGTGGTGGGTGCCCGGCCTGCAGATCGGCTACGAGCACAGCTTCGTGCACCAGGTGGCCGACTTCCTCGAAGCGGCGGCGCACGGCGTATCGACCTCGCCGACCTTCCGCGAGGCGCTGGAGACGACGAAGGTGTGCGACGCCGTCCTCGCCTCCGCCGCCAGCGGCCGCTGGGTCACGCTCGCCTGAGCGACCGACGCCGAGCGGAAAGATCGCAGGCATGGCCCGGCTGCTGAACGCCTCGGCAGGGTTGCCGTCTCACCTTTTAGCAAAAGGTGTTGAGAAGTCCCTTCAAGATGACTATTTGCGCTTGGCGGTTATCGCAAAATAAGAGCAAGGGTTATTTTGAGCAGCAAAATAGGCGTATGAAGCGTGTCTCCCCAGGCCAGCATGTGACGTCCTCTACCAGCGGCGAAAAGGTGGTGGCCTTCGTCCCCGCGCCGCTGCCGCCCAGGCCACCCTGGAGTTGACGGGCGAAATCAGATCCGAAGTGGATCATGCGCTGCTGGCGCTGGGCCGCTTGGATGGCATCACGGCCATGCTGCCCGATACCTCTCTTTTTCTCTACGTCTATATTCGTAAAGAGGCGGTGCTCTCCTCGCAGATCGAGGGCACGCAATCGTCGCTTTCCGATCTCCTGCTGTTCGAATTGGAAGGCACTCCCGGCGTGCCGCTGGATGATGTCCGCGAGGTATCGAATTATGTGACGGCCATGGAGTACGGGTTGCGTCGTCTGCGTTCCGGCTTTCCGCTCTGCAATCGTTTGCTTCGGGAAATTCATGCCAAGCTATTGGCCAAGGGGCGCGGTGCAGATAAACAACCCGGCGAGTTTCGCCGGAGCCAGAACTGGATCGGCGGCACGCTGCCCGGCAATGCCCGTTTTGTACCGCCGCCACCGGAACGGCTGGCCGCTTGCTTGACCGACCTGGAGCGGTTCCTGAACGATGACCCCGAGCGGACGCCCTCATTGCTCAAGGCCGCCCTGGCCCATGTCCAGTTTGAAACCATACATCCCTTTCTTGATGGGAACGGCCGGCTCGGCCGGTTGCTGATCACGCTCTTGCTCTGCCATGAGCGTGTCCTCCGTGAGCCGATGCTCTACGTGAGCCTGTACTTCAAGCAGCACAGGCAGGCGTATTACGATCTACTGCAACAGGTGCGGACAGGTGGTGACTGGGAAGCGTGGGTCGAATTTTTTATCAAGGCGGTTCAGGAAACCGCGGGCCAAGCGGTGGACGCCGCCCATCGGCTGTCGGCCATCATCCGTGAAGACCGCGCCCGTCTGGCGACGTTGAAGAGGCTGACCGGGTCAGCCCTGCGCGTGTTGGATGTCTTGATTCAAACGCCTGTGGTTTCCGTGGGGGTCGTCAGCCAGAGGAGCGGATTGGTACAAAGTTCGGTGGCCAAGTCATTGGCGGCCATGGCTGACCTCGGTCTGATCAAAGAGGTCACCGGCCAACGGCGCAACCGGATCTACAGTTATGCGCGTTATCTGGCCGTGCTTGCAGAAGGCACGGAGCCCTTGCAGTGATAGCCTGGTTTTGACAGGCTTATCCTGCGGGTTTGCTTTATCGCACGCATCTCCTCGCCTACCCTGCCACTTACCCGTGGGTCGGCGAGCTTCCACGCCTTGCCGGCGTCGATGGCGGCAGGCGCGGCGGGCCCGTTGCGTTAAATAGAAACGACACCGAAACGGCGTGGGTTGGCTGGCGGGCACGTGTGCCGCACGGCATGAACTAAAAGCTGGTCAGAATACCCGTCCCATCTATACTCATTCGCTCGTGCCGGTGGCCGGCGCGCCCGTGACGTTGCGTGGCGTCAGGTCGTCGAAATTGATTTGGTTGCTGGAGCGTGACTTCTTGCATGAAACACGGCGTTGAAAACATTGGTTCGGCCCGCAAGGCCCAAAGCAATTTCCTGTCCCTTGTTTTGCCCTTGGTGGTCACCCTTGCGCTTTCCCTTTCCGCCATGGCGCAAACCGGGGAGCCCCCCAAGGTGGCCAAGGCGGCTGAGGCCGAGCCCAGCGCGGAAGCCAAGGCGAAGGCCGCCCACGAGACGGCCGACAGGACGGCCAAGGAGGCCGAGGCTGCCATCGCCCCCTTGAAGGCTGCCATGCAAAAGGCCGACACGGCCTACGCCACCGCGAGCAAGACGGCCAACACGAAGCGACAGCAGGCCACGGATGCGAAAAATCTGGCGGGCGAGCCGGGCGCAAAAGAGTTACAGCAGGCCGTCGCCAACCTGCCCGTGGTGATCAAGGTCGTGGCCGATGCGACCAGCGCGAAGCCTCCCTTGGACAAGGCGCTGGCCGACGCCAAGGCTGCCGCGCTCCCGCCGCAGCAAGCTTTCGATGCGGCCGAGCAGGCGGCCAAGGAGGCCGAGGCTGCGGCGAAGGCCGCAACCGACGCGGCCAACAAGCTCGACGACGAAGCCAAGAAGGCCGCGACCGACGCGGCCGCAAAACGCAGAACGGCTGAATCGTCCAAGGCTGCCCTGTCCCGAGCGAAGCAGAGCGAGCAGAATGTGCAGAGCCAAACCGCCATCGCCGCGCCGAAGTTGGCGGAAGCGGAAGCGCGAAAGAAGGCAACCGATGAGGCCTTGGCCAAGGCCAAGCAGCAGTTGGCCGCAGCCACGAGCGCGCGCGATGCAGCCGAGCAAGCGGCCCAAGCGTCCGCGGCCAACGCCAAGCCGGTTTCCGAGGCGGAGAAGCAGCAGGCCGCAGCCGACGCTGTCGCCAAGCGCAAAGCGGCTGACGCGGCGAAGACCGCTTTCAGTCAAGCGGAGCAAAGCGACAAGCAAGCGCAGGCTCTGGCCGCCGCCACCGCGCCGAAGCTGGCAGAAGCGGAAGCGCAGAAGAAGGCGTCCGATGCCGCCTTGGCCAACGCCAAGCAGCAGGCCGCCGCTGCCACAGCCGCGCATCAAGCAGCCGAGCAGGGGGCCCAGGCGGCTGCGGCCAATGCGCGGGCCGTATCGATAACCGAACTGGCCCAGGTCGCCAATGAGGCCGTTGCGAAGCGCAAAGCGTCCGACGAGGCCAAGGCCGCCTTGGCCCAAGCTCAGCAGAAACAGCAACAGGCTCAGGCCGCCGCCGATGCCGCCGCCAAGAAGGGAGCGGATGCGGCAGCGGAGAAGAAGGGCGCCGACGCTGCTCTGACCGGCGCCAAGAACCAAACTGCCGCTGCGGCGACCGCCTGCCAAGCGGCCGAGCATGTCACCCAAGTGTCGGCTTCCACGATCGAGACGATGTCTGATCTGACGACCACCAGTGCCGAGGAGCAAAAGCAGCAGGCCGCTGCCGCCGCCGACAAGCGCAAAGCGGCCGACGAGGCCAAGGCCGCCCTGACCCAAGCCCAGCAGAAACAACAACAAGCCCAGGTCGCCGCCGATGCCACCGCCAAAAAAGGCGCGGGTGCGGAAACAGAGAAGAAGGCCACCGGCGAGGCCTTGGCCGGCGCCAAGAACCAAGCGGCCGCCGCCACGACAGCTTCCCAGGCAGCCGAGCAGGCTGCTCAGGCCGCCCAAGCGGCTGCAACTGCGGCCAGTGCCAAAGTCATTTCGGCCGCCGACCTCGCACAGGTTGTTCGAGAGGATGCCGCAAAACGTAAAGCGGCCGACGAGGCTAAGTCCGCCTTGGTCCAAGCTCAGCAGAAACAGCAACAGGCGCAGGCTGCCGCCGATGTAGCCAACCAGAAGGTCGCGGGCGCGGAGGCGGAGAAGAAGGCTGCCGAGGCCGGCTTGGCCGGCGCGAAGCAGCAGGTCACTGCGACCACGGGCGCGGCTGACTCGACCGAGAAGCAAGCGCAGGCATTGGAGTTCAAGAGCAAAGAGATCGCGGCTCTGTTCAGCAAAGCGGAGCAGCAAAAGCAACAAGCCGCGGCGGAAGCTGCCGCCAAGCGTAAGTCGGCCGACGATGCCAAGGCAGCCTTGACCCAGGGACAGCAAAGCCAACAGCAAGCACAAGTGCAGGCCGACACCGCCGCCAAGAAGCTGACGGAGGCCACAGCCCAGAAGAAGAATGCCGACGAGGCCCTCGCCAAAACCAAGGCTCAGTTAGCTGCGGCCCAAAGCGCTCAACAAACTACCGAGCAGGCCGCGCAAGCCGCCGAGGCCAGCGCCAAGGTGATGGCCGAGCGTGCCGGCAGGACCGTGGAACAGAAGCAGCAGGCCACCGCCGACGCAGCCGCCAAGCGCAAGACAGCCGACGAGGCCAAGGCGGCCTTGACACAGGCTCAGTCAGCCCAGGAAAACCCGCAGAAGCTGGCCGACGCCGCGGCGGAGAAACTGTCCCGACCGCTGGCGCAGAAGACACTGCTCGACGCTGCCTTGGCGGGCATCAAGAAGCAATTGGCCTCTGCCGAAGCGGCTGTTCAGACAACCGAGCAAACCGCCCAAGCCGCGGAGAAAGCGGCCGAGGAAAAGAAGCAGGCGGCAGCACAAGCCGCTGCCAAGCGCAAAGCGGCGGCGGATGCCGCGGCCGCGCTGGCTCAAGCACAGCCGGGCGAGCCGCCAGCTCAGGCCCAGGTGACGGCCGCCGCGCAAAAGCTGACCGAAGCACAAGCACAAAAGAAAGCGGCTGATGAAGCCTTGGCGCATGTGAAGAAGCTGTCGGCCACGGCCGATGCGGCGTCACAGGCCGCTGAGCAAGCCGCCCAAGCCGCCGAGGCCAAGGCCAAGCAAGTGGCGGCGGATGCCGCCAAGCCGGCCGCGGAGAAGCAACAGGTCGCCGATGAAAGCGCCGCCAAGCGCAAAGCGGCCGACGCGGCCAAAGCCGCCCTCGCCCAAGCGCAACAGGGCGAGAAAGCGCCGCAGGCCCAAGCGACCGCCGCCGCGCAAAAATTGGCGGAAGCGGAGACGCAAAAGAAGGTCGCCGACGCAGCCCTAGCGGATATCAAGAACCGGATAGCCGCCGCCACGACCGCGAACCAAGCGGCCCAGGAAGCGGCCAAGGAAGTCATCAAGCTCGATACGACACGCACTCAGTCCACCGCCGATGCCGCCGCCAAGCGCAAAGCGGCCAATGAGGCCAAGGCCGTGCTGACCCCATTGCAGCAGAAGTTGGATCAAGCGGCGATCAAGGCCAACACCGCCGCGCAGGAGTTGGCGCGGGCCGAAACACGAAAGAAGTCGACCGAAGAAGGCCTGGAGAATCTCAAGAAACGGATCGCCGCCGCCAAGCAGACCAACGTGGCCGACGAAAAAGCGGCTGTCGAAGCGGAGGTCGCGGCTGTTCCCCTGAAGGTGGATGCGGAAAAAACCCGGGCGGCCTATACGGAGGCCATGAAGGTTGCCGACGACAAGCGTGGCTTGGTCGAGCAGGCCAAAGCCGCACTCTACCGGCTGGTCGCCGCCCGTCAGATCACCGGCCTGATGGAAAGTGCTGAGCCGCCGAAGCCGGCGAACCGGATTGATGAAATCGTGTTTGCGAAATTGCAGGCGCTGGGCATCAAGCCGCTCCTCTGCACCGACGCGGTGTTTGTCCGGCGCGCCTATTTGGACATGACCGGCACGCTGCCGTCCGCGGAAGAGGCCAAAGCGTTCATCCAAAGCCCGGACAAGAACAAGCGCGTCGCCCTGATCGACCGCCTCCTCGAACAGGAGGCCCATGTTGATTACTGGGCGATGAAGTGGAGTGACATCCTGAAGGTCAAGGCGGAGTTCCCGGTCAAGGTCTGGCCCAACGCGGCGCAGGCCTATCACCGCTGGATCTGGGAAGCGATCGCCCGGAACAAGCCGTACGACCAGTTTGTGCGGGAACTGCTCACCTCGAGCGGGAGCAATTTTCGCGTTGGCCCGGTCAACTTCTACCGTGCCATTCAGAACAAGACGCCCGAGGGCATCGCCGGGGCCGTGGGCCTGGCGTTGATGGGCACGCGGGTCCACTTCTGGCCGGCAGACCGGCGCACCGGCATGGCGGTGTTTTTCTCGCAGGTCGGCTACAAGCCCACCAGCGAGTGGAAAGAAGAGGTCGTCTTTTGGGATCCGCTCAACTCGGCCGCCGTGCCCGGCAGCATCGCGCCGGGCGTAGATTCCGTGGCCAAGGCCGTGACCGTCACCGGCCAGATTCCGCAGGCGTTGACCAACGCGCTGACCGCACCCGGGCCGCTGGCGGCCGTCTTTCCCGACGGCAGCAAGACCAATATTCCGCCGGACCGCGATCCGCGGGAGGTGTTCACCGCTTGGCTGATCCGGCCGGAGAACCCTTGGTTCACCAAAGCCATCGTCAACCGCACCTGGGCGTGGGTGATGGGCCGCGGCATCATCCACGAGACGGATAACATCCGGGATGACAACCCGCCCAGCGACCCGGAGCTCCTGGCTTTCCTGGAAAAGGAACTGGTCTCCAGCGGCTACAACCTGAAGCAGCTGAAGCGGCTGATCTTGACCTCGACCGCCTACCAGTTCTCTTCGATCCCGAAGTCCCAAGCTCCGGAAGCGAAAGCCCACTTCGCCAGCTACCCGTTGCGGCGGGTGGAAGCCGAACTGTTGATTGATGCGCTGAACAACATCACCGGCGGCGCAGATCTTTACACCAGCGCTGTTCCTGAGCCGTTCACATATATTCCGAAAGAAATGTCAGCGGTGGAACTGGCCGATGGCAGCATCACCAGCCCCTTCCTGACGCTGTTCGGGCGTTCCGCACGCGCCACGGGGATGGAAGCCGAGCGCGTCAGCGAACTGGCCTCGACCCAGTGGCTGCACATGCTGAATTCGGCCACGCTCCAGGGCAAGCTGCAGAGCGGCCCGAAGCTCGCAGCCATTCTATCCCAAGGCGGCAAACCGCATGAAATCGCCGAGCGGCTTTACCTGACGATCCTCTCGCGGTTTCCGACAGAGGCCGACGTGAAGGTTGCCGAGGAATATGCCAAGAGCGGGGCGACACAAGGCAACAACGCCTGGCTTGATCTGGCCTGGGCGTTGATCAACAGCCCCGAGTTTCTGCTGCGGCATTGAGGGCTGCAGGCGCGGTGCAACATAACGCGAAATGTTTGGTATGCTGACACGACAATCGAAGTGGAAGTGAAAGCAGGAAGGACGTCATGAGCGCAAACCACAAGCGAGACAACCAAGAGCGGGTAACCCGGCGCGATGCCATGCGCCGCGGCGCTTTGGGCGTGGCGGGCATGCTCACGGCCGGCGGGCTGGGCTCCCGCGTCTTCGCGGCCCCGGCAGAGCAGACGCCCCAGCAGAAAGCCGCCGCAGAGAAGGCGACCCGCGACACGGCGGCCAAAGCCAAGGCCAAGGACAAGAAGGTCCAGACCAAATCGGTCATCCAGATCTTCCTGTGGGGCGGCATGTCGCACAACGATACCTGGGATCCGAAACCCGGTTCGGGCTACGACTACATGGCCGAGTTTGACAAGGTCATCCCCACCAACGTGGACGGCATCCAGCTCGGCGCGCTGTTTCCCAAGCTGGCCAAGCAGGCCGACAAGTACTCCCTGATCCGCAGCATGACCCACGGGAACAACGGCCACGAGACGGCCGCCTACCTGATGCAAACCGGTCACCTGCCGGGCGGACGCCTCGCCTACCCCAGCGTGGGCGCCATCTTCACCTACTTCAAGAGAGAGCAATACAAAGGGCTGATTCCGCCCTATGTCGTGATGCTGGAGGCCGCCGGTCGATTTTCCGAGGAGGGCTTCCTCGGCCCCGCCTACAAGCCTTTCGCCACGGGCGGCGACCCCAACGCGGGCCGCTTCGAGGTGCAGGGCATCGTCAACCGGGGCATCGACGACGGGCGGCAGAAGGCCCGCCGTGAATTGCTCGACAAGAACAATGTCCTCGGCTACGGCCTGGCGTCCGCCCCGGAGATGGCGGCCATCGAGGATGCCAAACAGAAAGCTTACGGTTTGATCCTGGGCAGCGGGAAGGAAGTCTTCAATCTCGAGAACGAACCGACGGAACTCAGGGACCGCTACGGCCGCCACACGTTCGGGCAGGAATGCCTCGCGGCGCGGCGGATGGTCGAGGCGGGTGTGCCCTATATCACCATCAGCTTCCCCGGTGGCTGGGACACGCACTCGAACCACTTCGCCACCATGCGGAACCAGTGCCCGATGCTGGACCAGGGGCTGGCGACGCTGCTCGCGGACCTGAAGGAGCGCGGCTTGCTGGATACCACGTTGGTCTGGTGTTCCGGTGAATTCGGCCGCACGGTGAAGATCTCATGGGAGCCGCCGTGGAACGGCGGCCGCCATCACTATGGGGACGTCTTCACCGTGCTCGTGGCCGGCGGCGGCTTCAAGGGCGGCCGCGTGGTCGGCTCTTCCGATGAGAAAGGCGAAAAAGTCAAGGAGCGGCCCGTCTATCCCGCAGACCTGCTGGGCAGCTTCTATCTATTGGCCGGCATCGATGCCACGGCCAAGCTGCCTCATCCCTGGGGATTGGACGCCTACGTATTGGACACCGAAAACGAAGGCATGAAATCCGCCGGGCTGCTTGAGGAGATCATGTAGTCCGGAAAATGGAAACATTCATGAGCAGACTCAACAGGCTTCCGATCTTGGGGTTGATCATTCTTGTGGCCACTGCGCCCTCGATTTGGGCGCAGAACCAGTATATCGGGTTCGTCTATCCCGCCGGCGGGCAGCAGGACACCACCTTCCCCATCAGGCTGGGTGGACAGGGGCTGGCCTATGCTTCGGATGTGGTGGTGAGCGGGGAAGGCGTCTCCGCCCGGCTCGTCGATTACTACCGGATTTTGGACAACCAAGAGATGGGGCTGGTCAACCAGCAGCTCAACGAGTTGCGGAAGAAGGACGCGACGGTGGATGACGCGATGGCCGCCAAGATGGCCGCGTTTGAGTTTCCAGCGCCCATCGGCCCGGATACGGGAGCCAACGCGGCCCCTTCCCTGATGTGCCCGGTATGCGCTACGGCCAACGCGCCCGACGCCACGGTCTGCATCAAGTGCAATACGAAGCTGGAGAAGCCCAAAGACCCGAAACCGGGCGAAAAGGACGCGAAGGGCGGGCCGCCCAAGTCCGAGAAGGAAGCGGCCAAGCAGAAGCTGATGGACCGTATCCAAAGGGTATTCGCGGAAGATGAGCGCAACCCGGCCGTCCGTTCCCAGACCGAGTTTGTCTTTGCCGAGATCACGGTGGCGCCCGACGCGAAACCGGGACGGCGGGAAATCAGGGTTATCACCAAACGGGGTGTCTCCAATCCGCTGTCCTTCATCGTGGGCCAAGTGCCTGAAGTCGCCCGCAAACCGATGAAGACCATGCAGCTCCCGCTGCTCGGCAAGGAGTCGCTGGCCCAGCGCAAGCGGCCGCGGGAAGAAGAGGAGCTGCGCGTCACCGTGCCGTGCACGATGAACGGCCAGCTCGCGGCGGGCGAGAAGAACCGGTATCGTTTTCAGGCGGGCAAGGGGCAACGTCTGGTCATCTCCGCCAAAGCCAGGGACTTGATCCCCTACGTCCCCGATGGCGTTCCCGGCTGGTGCCAGACCGTGCTGAAGCTGCGCGACGCCAGCGGCAAGGAGCTGGCCTACAACGACGATTTCCGTTCCAACCCCGACCCGCTGATCTATTTCGAGGTCCCCGAGGACGGCGAGTATCTGTTGAGCATCAACGAGGCGCTTTTTCGCGGCCGCGAGAGCTTTGTGTATCGGATTACCATCGGCGAGCTGCCCTGCGTGACCAGCATCTTCCCGTTGGGCGGCCGCGTGGGCGAGCCGGTCCAGATCGAGATGAACGGCTGGAACCTGGAAAAAGCCACGCTGGCGCCGCCCCCCAAAGACGCCAAGCCCGGGCACCATCTGCTGGCTGCCACCAATGGAAAACTCGTTTCCAACTACGTGCCCTTTGCGCTGGACACGCTGCCCGAGTGCCTGGACAAGGAACCTAACGACAGCTCGACCAACGCGCTGAAAGTAACGCTGCCCGTCATCGTCAACGGGCGCATGGATGGCCCCGGTGACTGGGATGTCTTCGAGGTGGCAGGGAAAGCCGGCGAGACCATCGTCGCGGAAGTGACCGCGCGCCGCCTCGGCTCCCCGCTGGATGCCTTCCTCAAAGTCACCGGCGCCGATGGCAAGATCATCGCGCTGAACGACGATCATTATGACGCCGGCTCGGGGTTGAACACCGACCACGCCGATGCCTACCTCATGGTGAAACTGCCCGCCGACGGGAAGTATTGCATTCACCTCGGCGATACGAGACGACAGGGAGGCAAGGAGTACGGCTACCGCCTGCGCCTCAGCCAGCCGCAACCCGATTTCGTGTTGCGTTTGATGCCTTCCCGGCTGGTCATGCCCAGCAAGGGCTCCGCATCAGTGACCGTCTTCGCCATGCGGAAGGACGGATTCGACGGACCGATCACGCTGAAGTTCAAAGATCTGCCGCCGGGATTCGAATCGTCTGGGGCCACGCTGGGGGCCAAGCAAGAGTCCGTGGGGCTGTCCCTGAAAACCAGCCTCACCGAGATGGAAAAGCCGGTCAACCTCACCGTCGTAGGCACGGTGAAAATTGGGGACCGGGAAATTGTCCGCGAAGCCATGCCGTCCGAAGATAAAATGCAGGCCTTCCTCTGGCGCCAACTGTTGCCTGCAGAAACCCTGCCGGTCCTGGTCTTCGATCCCGCCTACCAGCCACCCGCCGATCGCATCCGCCCGCCGATCCGTGACGATCAACGGCCGAAGGATGTGAAGCCCACGTTGACCAGGTCCTCGGTCGAGGGGTGGTTGCGGCAGATCGAACGCCTCTATCAAGAGTGGTTCCTGACCGACGAGTTCGCCAACCGCGAGATCGCCGGCGTCGAAGCCCGCGTAATCAAGTGAGCGCCCCCCATCACCATGCCCATCGGGATTAAAAGACGGCTGTGCGTGCTTGGGTCCTTGGGTGTGGCCATCCTGTTTGCCGTGCGTGCCGATCTTGTGGATGATGCGTTGGTCGGCCCGCTCAACGCCGCGACCGACCTCGTCTTCTGCACGCGTTCGGCCTACAACGACAGCCACTGGTACGCCAACATCGGCTACTACTGCGACGACACCGGCAAGAAAGCCTACGCCGGCAACGGCCAGCCCGACAAAGGCATGCTCTATCGTTACAACCTGCGCACACACGCGAAGACCGTCTTGCTAGATGCCAAGGGCGGCAGCATCCGCGATCCCCACGTGGACTATGACGGCCACACCCTGCTGTTCTCCTATCGCCCGGCCGGCACCGATTACTATCACCTCTACGAAATGCAGTCCGACGGCTCCGCCCTGCGGCAGCTCACCGACGGACCGTGGGACGACTTCGAGCCCTGCCGCTTGCCCGATGGCGACATCGTCTTCGTCTCCACCCGGTGCAAACGCTGGGTAAGCTGCTGGTACACGCAGGTCGGTACGCTGCATCGCTGCAAACCGGACGGCACCGGGATCACCACGCTCTCCGCGAACATCGAACACGACAACACGCCCGCCGTCATGCCCGACGGCCGCCTCCTCTACATGCGCTGGGAATACGTTGATCGCTCCCAGGTTGAATACCACCACCTCTGGACCATGAATCCCGACGGCACGGGCGTCAACGTCTTCTTCGGCAACATGCATTCGTGGACGGTGATGATCGACGCGCAGCCTGTGCCGGGCACGCACGAGGTCATCGCCAGTTTCTCGCCCGGTCACGGAGCCAACGAGCACGCCGGATTCGCCACCCTGGTCTCGCCGCGCGAAGGGCCCGACCACGAAGCCTCCGCGCGCCGCCTGAGCGACAAGGGCAGCATCCGGGACCCGCAGCCGCTCTCGCAAGATCTCTTCCTGATGGCGCGCGGCAAACAGCTCATCCTCATGAACCGCGCGGGCAAGGAACAGACGCTCTACACCGACCCTGAGGTGGCGGTCCATGAGCCGCGCATCCTGCGCCCCCGGCCGCGTGAGCCGATCATCCCCAGCCGGCGAAAAGTGGAAACCGCCACCGGCCAATTCGTGCTCGTGGATGTCTACGCGGGCCGCAACATGGCGGGCGTCAAACGGGGCGACGTGAAAAAACTCCTCGTGCTCGAACCCCTGCCCAAGCCGGTAAACTTCAGCGGCGGCATGGACCTCACCACTTTCACCGGCTCGTTCAACCTCGAACGGGTGCTCGGCACCGTACCGGTCGAGGCCGATGGCAGCGCCTCGTTCATCGCGCCGGCCGGGCGTCCGCTCTTTTTCGTTTCGCTGGATGCCAACGACCTGTCCGTGAAACGCATGCAGAGCTTCGCCAATCTCATGCCCGGCGAGACCTTCACGTGCGTCGGCTGCCACGAGGAGCGCGCCGGCGCCGCCGGTGTTGACCATCATGCGGGCACGCTTCAGGCGCTGCAGCGGCCGCCATCGACCATTCAACCGTTCACGGGCTTTCCGGACGTCCTCGATTTCCAGCGCGACGTGCAGCCCATCCTCAACCGCCACTGCGTCACCTGCCACAATCCGCAGCAGCGCGCCGGCAACCTCAATCTCGTCGCCGCCCAGGCGGCCCATTTCAGCAACGCCTACATGGCGCTCATCCTCCGCCGCGAGTTCATGGACGGCCGCAACGGCCTCGGCAACCAACCACCGCGCAGCATCGGCAGCGCCGCCAGCCCCCTGCTCGGCCGGCTCTCCGGCGGCCACAAGGGCATCAAGGTTTCGCCCGAGGACTGGCGCACCGTCTGGCTCTGGATCGAGGCCGCTGCGCCCTACGGCGGCAGCTACGCCGCACTGCGCAACACCGAGGAGCAGAACTACTACGGCCACGCAGGTTTCAAATTTCTTGGGGAAGGTCACGAGGTCTTCAAACGCCGCTGCTTCGAGTGCCACCAGAACACCGCCGACCGCAATGTCACCGGTATTCCTTTCAACTGGGAGATACGCCACAACAAGGAGCGCAAGCTGGCCGGACACCCCACGGGGGCCTACGAGCGGACCGTCATCCCGAACGATCCCGCGCGCCTGTTCGACACCACCATGCTGGTGAACTACACACAGCCTGAGACGTCCAGCTTACTGCTGGCCCCGCTCGCCAAGGAGGCGGGCGGTTACGGCCGCTGTGGCAAGGCGATCTTCACGGCCAAGAGCGATCCGGACTATGTGAAGCTGCTGGCCTCCCTCCAAAGCGGCAAGGCGCTCTTCGACGCGCGCCCGCCGTGGGGCGCGCCGGGCTGGAAGCCCAACCCGCAATACGTGCGCGAGATGAAACGCTTCGGCCTGCTGCCCGCGGCCTTCGACCTCGCCAAGGAAAAGCTCGACCCCTTCGCCATGGACCAAGCTTATTGGCGTTCACTCTGGCCCCAAGCGTCACCCTGAACGTCCTGCGCATCCCCTGTTTCCCATCCGCGGCAGGGGTTCAGCGGAAGCGGTCGAGGGCCTTGTTCAGCCACGCGACATAGGGATACATCGTCACGAAGTAGTCCGTCGCCGTCTTGACGAAGTTGGCGGCAAGCGCGCGGCGGTCGGGCAGCTCGCAGGCGACCTCGTAGCTCTTGAGCCGCAGCAGGTCCACATCGGGATGGTCCTTGGCCACATCGCGCGGCGCAGTCTTCAACTTGGCGCCCGGCAACTCCTTGCCGAATGAAGCCATGAACTTTTTCTGCCCGATGATTTTGCGGAGCGCGGGCGCGTCGGCGAGGATCGCGCGGCGGATGGCGTTGAGCGCGGGCGCCGGCGGCATATAGAGCCCGCCCGCCACCAGGCACGCGCCGGGCTCGACGTGGATGTAATAGCCGGCGCGGTCCACCTTGCGGCCGCGGTCGGTGATGAACGCACCGAAGTGGACCTTGTAGGGTTCCTTGTGGTGCGAGAAGCGCGTGTCGTGGTTGATGCGGAAGATGCAGTCGGCCGGATCGAGCTCGAGCAGGCGCGGCTCGCGGTGGGCGATGCCGGCGATGAGCGCATCCACGAGCTGGATGAAGTCGGCGCGCGCGGTCTCATAGCGCTTGCGGTTCGCGGCGAACCACGCGCGGTTGTTGTGCTTCTTCAGGTCGACAAGGAACGCCAGCGTCGCCGGTGCGAGCACCGGGACAGCGGTTTTGCTCCTGCCCTTGCCGCGTTTGGTTGGAGAGGTCATGCGCGTAACGTAGCGGGTGTGGGCGGATTTTCCAATCCTGCTTCTGCGGGAAAGTTGTCCTTGACTCTGCTGCGGGGCGCGGGAAAATGCGCGCGATGATTTTATACCCGCTTGACGCTGACAAACCGGCTGCACTGGATGCAGATGAACCCCAACCCAACCAGAGATAATAGGAACCCCATGGAAACAACGATGACCAGTATCCTGACGACCCGGCGCGCGTTTCTCGGCAGCGCGGCCGCCTTGGCCGCCTGCACGCTCCTGCCACGGCGCGCGGCGGCGGCGGGCAAGCCCTGCTCCGTCTTCAACGGCGTGCGCATCGGCTGCATCACCTACAGCTACCGCGGCGGCATCAACACGGCCGAGGATACGCTCAAGGCCCTGCTCGAAGACGGCCTGAGCGAAGTGGAATTGATGGGTGGGCCGATCCAGGCCTATGCGGGCATCGGCGGCGGCAAAAAAGGGCAGCCCAAGGGCAAGCCAACTGACGCGGAGCGCGAAGCACAGCTGGCGAAGTGCGCGGAACTGCGCAAGCTGTATAACGAGGCTGGCATCAACATCCACATCCACAAGACGGGCTTCGGCCAGTCCGACGAGGAAATCGATTTCAACTTCCGCATGGCCAAGGCGCTGGGCTGCATGGGCATCACCCTCGAGCGTTCGGAACCGATGGCGAAGAAACTGGCGCCGTTCGCGGACAAACACAAAATCTGGGTGGCCTTCCACAACCACACGACCAACTATCCGATCATGGACAAGCTGGATCCCCTCCTCGACTGCGGCCAGTACATCGGGTTTAACTTCGACGTCGGCCACTACTTCGCCGGCACCAAGGGCAAGTCGCCCATCCCGGTGATCGAGAAATACCACGACCGCATCGTCAGCCTGCACCTCAAGGACCGGACCGCCGAGGGCGGCAACCTGCCGTGGGGCGAGGGCAAGACGCCGATCAAGGAAATCCTGCAGCTGATGCGCAAGGAGAAATGGACCTTCCCGGCGGACATCGAGCTCGAATACAAGATCCCAGCCGGGTCCACCTCCGTCGCGGAAGTGGGCAAGTGCGTCCAATATTGCAAGGCCGCGCTGGCCTGATCCGCAAAGGAACCCTAACGGAGGCCACCGCCATGCAAGCACTGTCCAACCTCTCCCGCCGTACGTTCCTCAAGCGCACCGGCGCGGCCGGTCTGGCCGCGTTCGCCGCCCCGCTCATCCTGCCCTCGGGCGTGCGTGGCGCGGCCAACAACAAGCTCAACATCGCCATCCTCGGCTGCGGCAACCGCAGCGGCCAGCTGTTGCCGGCGGTGATCCAGGAAGGCCACAACATCGTCGCCATGTGCGATGTGAATGCCAAGCAAATCGCCCGGCTGAAATCGGGCGAGGGTCGGAATGGCAAGAAGAGCAAAGGCAGCAGTGCCATGGCCACAGCGCTCGAGAAGACGAAGGTCTACGATGATTACCGCAAGCTGATCGCAACGGAAAAAAACGTGGACGCGATCATCATCGCCTCCGGCCAGCACTGGCACCTGACGATGACCAAGCTCTGCCTGCAAGCGGGCAAGCACGTCTATTGCGAGAAGCCGCTCGCCCACAGCGCCGCCGAGGCGCGCGAGATCGCCAAGATGATGCCCAGTTGCAAAGTCGCCACGCAGATCGGCACGCAGGGCGGCGCCACCGAGACGTTCCGCCGCAGCATGGAACTCATCCAGGCGGGCGTGCTCGGCCAGGTCCGCGAGGTCCACTGCTGGATCAACCGCTTCTTCCCGACGAGCGAGGCGATCAACATGACCGCCGATCCCATGCCCGAAGGGCTGAACTGGGACTTCTGGTGCGGGCCGTCGCGGCTGCTGCCGTTCAAGGATTATTATCTAGGCGGCTGCCTGAAGTGGGGCCGCTGGTTCGAGTTCGGCGATGGCCATCTCGCCGACATGGGCGCCCACGCCCACAACCTGCCCTTGCGCGCGCTCAAACTCGGCCCGCCTATCCGCATCGCGGTCGAATGCCACGAGCCGATCAAGGACAGCTATCCCTCTGCCACCACCTATCGCTGGGATTTCGCCGCGCGCGAAACGTTCGACCCCGTGAGCGTCTGGTGGCACGACGGCGAGAAGGCCGCCCCGCCGGACAATCTGACCGCCGACCTCAAGGCGACGTACGGCGAAGTGCCCAACAACGGCGTGCTGTTCGTCGGCGAGAAAGGCATCCTGCGTTCCGACGCGTGGGGCGTCGGTGGCGTCATGCGGCTCAAGGACGACAAGAGCGCCAAGTGTCGCGGCGTGCTCGATCACGAGGCCGCCAAGCCCGTGCCGGTCGTCTATCCGCGCTGCCCGCAGCAGAACCACATGCTCGAATGGCTCACCGCGTGCCAAGGCGGACCGAAGACCTTCCAGAGCTTCGACATCGCCGCCCGCGCCGCCGAGTTCGGCATGACCGGCGTCGTGGCCCTGCGCGCCGGCCGCACCATCGAGTGGGACAGCGAAAACCTGAAAGCCAAAGGCTGCCCCGAAGCCGATCGCTTCATTCATCTGCCCTTGCGTACCAAGTGGCTCGCCTAAGCTGCGCGGGCTGAAGCGGACCAGCCGTTCCCGCGCAACAGGTGCTGGTGTTGCTTCCAAGCCTTGGGAAAGTTGCCCCGGATTTTCCCAAGGCTTGATCTTGCGCCAAGGATGGGGCGTGCTGCCAAGCGGGTTGACAACCACGCGCGAGCGCAAGCGACACAACGGACGAAGGCGTGATGCTTCGGGCAGGGCGGGCGCGCCTGCGGTGAACTTGTCGAACCGCCGCGCCCGCCGCGCGGTAGCCAACGTGTGAAGGGCGTGGCTCTGCGCCCCTTGGTCGACAACAGTTATTCCGAGCGCGACCTCTTGGCTTCATCCCGGCGCTCGCGGCGCGAGCGCCCTACCAGCCCTGTGCTGCAAGCAATCCGCGGCTGTTTTTCTTTCTAATTCCGCCGGGGTGCGCGGGGCTGGCTTGCCCCGGCGTAGCGCCGCACGAAGCCGGGAAAGCCCTGTCCACAGCAGGGCACTTGCCGGCAAATCATTCTCCGGGAGCGGGCGCAGCAAGTCTGCGCCCCTACAGAAAAACAGATCAACGGGCCTGGCCGATGCAGAAGAGATGTTTGTCGCTACGCAGGAAGAGCTGGCCGCGGTTGACGATGGGCGAGGCGAAGCATTTCTCGCCGATCTCGTTCCGGGCGACGACGTCGAAGGTGGGGCCGGGTTTGACGATGGTCATCAAGCCGGAGTCAGCGAGGGTATAGACGAGGCCGTTGGCCGTGAGCAGCGAAGCGTGGGTGCTGCCGAGGCGTTCGCTCCACTGGATCGCGCCATCGGTGGCGCGGTAGCTGGAGAAGGTGCCCTGATCGGTGACGTTGAAAAAGTAATCGCCGAGCGAGGCTGGCGAGGGTACATAGCCGGCGCCCTTCATCGTGCGCCACGCGATGTGCGTCTTGGTGATATCGCCGACGCCGTCGGGCTTGATCGCGAGGATGTGCAGCTCGGGAAAGCCACCGGTGTAGAAGAGGAGGTTGGCTTTCTCGTTGTAGACCAGCGAGGCGACCATCTGCTCGGTCGGGCCCTGGATGATCCAGTGCCGCGCGCCGGTCTCGGGGTCATAGCTGGCCACCGTCATGTCGCCGGAGAGGATGAGCTGCGTCTTGCCGGCGAGGTCGCGGATGATGGGCGTGCAGTAGCTGCGCGTGTGGTGCTCGCGCGGAATCTTCCAGAGCGTCTTGCCCGTGGCGCGGTCGAGCGCGACGATATAGGAAGCGCCGTCGTGATCGCCGTTGATGATGAGCTTGTCCTTGTAGATAACGGGCGAGCTGCAGAACCCGTGCTTGCTGGAGAACACACCGGGGTTCACGAGCCATTGCAGCTTGCCGATGTAATCGTAGGCGGCGGCGACCATCTGGGTCTGGTCGAGGAAGGTGCAGTAGACGAGCTGGCCATCGGTGACGGGCGTGCTGGAAGCGAAGCTGTTCAGGCCGTGCTTGCGCTCGAGCGGCGCGGTGACCACGGTCCGCTGCCAGAGCAGCTTGCCATCGGCACGGTCGAGGCAGACGAGGCAGCGCTCCTGCTTTTGCGTCAGGGCGGTGAGCAGAAAAATACGGTCGTCCCAGATGATCGGCGAACCGTGGCCGATGCCGGGGATCTCGGCGCACCACGCGATATTGCTCGTGGCACTCCACTGCACGGGCACATTGGGTTCTACGCAACTCCCATCCCCGCGCGGCCCGCGCCAGCCGGGCCAGTTCTCGGCCTGTGCCGTGCCCAATGCGAACAGCAGGGCGCAGAGATGGACGTTCTTCATAGGGCTCTCGTTTCCAGGTCTTGGCCGCGGTGCGGGCTTATTTGGCGAGCTTGGCAGGTGCCTTGGTGTCGGCGGCCGTCGGGGATGCTTCCACCGCAGCTTCGCATTCCGCGACCTTCTCGTTGTAGAATTTATCCGTGAGCAGGCCTTCTTCATGGAGATACTTGAGCTGCTGGAGGCGGCCGGCCACCTGTTGCTTGGAGAACTTTTGTTTGCCGAACGAGGGGTCCGCAGCACCGATAAGGCTCTTGATCTCGTCGGTGGCCAGCGCGCGGTTGAAGATCATCAGGTTATCGAGCAGGCCATCGAACGACTTGTCCCTCTCCTGCGCCTCGGTATTGGTCTTGTTCATGCCGATCGTCAGGTCGTCGAGGTTGGCGCCCACCTCCTCGGAACAGTTCGCCACCATCTTCTGGGCGACGCCGTCCACATAGAGGCTCAGTTCCTTGCCATCGAAGATGGCCACGGCATGATGCCAGGCCCCGTCGGTGAGGACGTTGTCGCTCGAGCAGAAATGGCGGCCGTTGATGACGAAAAGGAGCCGCCCGCGGGAGTGCATGGTCTTGTAATCGCCGGCGATGCTGAGGGCATAGCCGCGGTTGGAGCGCTTGTCGAGGATCCGCCGCGGGGTCCCGTCGGATTTCGCGGTCTTGAACCACACCGCGAGGGTCATCCGCTTGAGGTTCAGGGTCCCGTTGTTGGGCACGGTGATGCATTCGTTGGACGCCCCGAATTCCATGGCGCCGCCCTGCTTGCCGGTGGCGGTCCACCGGGCGCCGGCGGTGCGGCCATCGTTGTGCTGGGCGCTCTGGTCGCTGATGGTGCCGTTGGAGGAGGGCGCCTGGTCGAAGCTGTAATGCAACACCAGGCCGGGCGGCAGATCGGCGGCGGCCGCGCGGCAGACGGCGGCACACGCGCAGCACAGTCCCACAAAGGAACGGGCGGTGAGGAGGCGGAGGCGATCGCTGTTCATGCTGCATCCTTCATGGTTTGGAAAGCTTGCCCTTCTTGAAACCCCGGGTGCCGGTCCGGGCGCTGACGGGGTTGAAAACGAGGGCCTCGAGCTCCTGCGCGGGCACGAGATGCCGCCACAGGAAGGCCTGCATCCGGTCCTCGGCCGGCATGGCCGCATGGGCCACGTCCCGGCCATTGAGCATCGCGCGACCTTCGATGGTCAGCGCAAAATCGGCCTGCGTCGCCACCAGATCACAGCGGATGGTGATCCGCGTCACGGTTTGCGAGCCGGTCGAGACGACGGGCACGGCGGAAATCCCCGCCGGCGGATTCTTCAGGCCGATCTTGATGGGACCGGTGTAGCCATCCTTGCGGAGCACGTAGACCGGCTGGGTCGTGTAAGTCGCGGCGTTGGTCTTGATGGCCATGGTGACGGCGTTGGTGACGAACCCGCGGCTGGGGATGCTCAAGCTGGAGGGCACGGTCCGCAAGGCGAAGTCGGGCTGCGGCGGGCCGATCCGCAGGCGGTAGGCATATTCCTCGCCGCCCTTGCGCCCGGTGTCGCCCAGGTGGACAAAGTAGGCGCCATCCGCGGGCAGCTTCGCCGTGATGTAGGAGTCGGCGTCATGGGTGTTGAGGCCCGAGCCGAAGACCTCGTGGTCGTCATTATAGGCCAGGAGTTTCCCGGCCGCGTCGGTGAGCTTGAGCACGGAGTCGAGCGGCGATTCGAGCCGCCGCGCGTTGACTTCGGCCACGACCGTATCGCCGGCCTTGCCCTCGAACCGGAAGATGTCCCAGTCATCGGACCGGTCCACCCGGCCGTTGATGATGACGGGCAGCTGCACCGGCTGGGCGCGGGCCGCGGGGTAGTTGGGCTCCCGATCGTAACCCTCCGGCAACGTATCCAGCGCGAACGGCACGCGGTTGGAGGCGACGCCGCCCTTTTTCGCGGCGAGCTGGCAGACGCCCGGCGGCGTGTTGGTCGGCGGCGGCGCCAGTTGGGTGCCCAGGAGATTCCAGCCCCGCACCTGGATCACGGGCGCCGCGCCCGCGCGGCCGCCCAGCGGGAAGATGCTGGTCACCAGCGGCAGCTCGCCGATGGTGGCGCGGTAGACGAAGTCCTCGCGGCCGCGAAAGATGCTGTCGTAAATCGCGAACACGTACTCGCCATCTTTCGGCGCCTCGAAGCAGATCAAGGGATCGGGCTTGAACCGGTAGTCGTCATCGTAGGCCACTTCCTTCCCGGCGGCGTCGTAGATCACGAGCACGGGCTGGAACCAGCCGGGGACGGCGTCGGCGATGTAGGGGACCAAGTGCCGCGCCTGGGTGCTGATCACGAGGCGCTGCCCTTTGCGCGCCGCGAAACGATAGCGGTTCTGCTCGCCGGACGCGATCTGGCCGTTCACAGTGCAAGGGATCGTGATGCGGTCCTCGATCTCGCTGACCGGGCGCTTGCGGAGCGCGAGCTCCTCCTTGCCGAGCACCTGGAACGCCGCGGTGATCATCGGCTTGCGGCTGATCTCGGGCACCTGCCCGACGTTGAACACCATCGGGTTCGAAATGCCGCGCGGCGTCACCAGGCGCAGCTCCCGCTCGCCAGGCTGCGCGTTCGATGCGATGGTGACCTCGAGGATGGCGATGCTGGCAATCGCCGCGCTCGCCGGGCGTTGGACATATTCGGCAATCCGCTTTTGAATCTTTTCGATGAGCCGCTGCGTGGGCGTGTTGGTGCCGCTGGCCGCTGCCCGGGGCGCAGCCGCCCCGTCCATCATCATCGTGTTCATCATCGGCGCCATCGCGTCCGGGGCCTTCTTGGCGTCGCGGCGCAACTCGCGGAGCTGCTCGCTCAGCAGCGTGATCTCTTGCGGCCCCAGCTGCTTGTGATATTCCAGCACCGTGGCCTGCACACCTTCCCCGGAGACCAGGGCGGCATGGAGCCGGTCCATGCCCTGGCCGCCCAGCTTGACCTGAAACGTCGTGCCCTGCTGGCCGCCGGCGGGATAGGCAAACCCGATGTAGGGCCGCTGCGCCCACGCCGCGGGCGTCGCCCACAGCCCGCCAGCCACGCCCAGCACCGCCCACCATTTTACGTTGCGCATAGTCTGATCCATTTGTTTCTCGCCCCCGCGCAGCCTACCAGCGCTCCGCCAACGACCCGCCCGACTTCACGCGCCCCGCCGGCGGCGGCAGCCGCGCCTGCGCCCTTGGAGCCGCACGCTGCCGCATTGTTCCAAAGTTTGGAAAAGGAAGCGCTCTTTTTTTTCAAGGTTTGGAACAAGTTGGTCTTCATGGCCGCCAGGGCTGCGCGCGGGCTTATGGCTTGGATAGCTTGGCCGTTTTGGCCGGAGCGTTGGTGGCGGCGGGCGGCGGGGGGAAGTTGTCGATCGCGGCTTCGCACTCATCCATTTGTTTGTTGTAGAACTCGTCCACGAGCAGGCCCTCCTCATAGAGGCGCTTGACCTCGCGGATGCGGGAGGCGACCTGCTGCTTCGTGAATTTCCCCTGGGCGGCGACCACAATGTTGGTGCGGCCGGCGACCACGTTGGTGGTGACCGCGGCAACGGCCTGGGTGGCGTGGGCGACGGCATTGGTCACGACCGGCGGCGGCACGCGGACCGGCACGGCATGCCTGGGCGGCAGGCTGTAGCCGGGATCGAAGACCAGGGCCTTGAACTCCTTGGCGGGCAACAGGTGCCGCCACAGGAAGGCCTGCATCCGGTCTTCGGCCGGCACCGCCTCGTGGACCACCTCCACGCCCTGGATTTGCGCACGCCCCTCGACGACCAGGTTGACGATGGCCTTCGTCGTGACCAGCGCGCAGGCAAGGCCGAGCCGCGTCATGGCCTGCGTGCCGGTCAACGTGACGGGCACGGCCGAAATCCCCGCGGGCGGATCCTTCAGGCCGAATTTGATGGGGCCCGTGAAGCCGTCCTTGCGGATGATGTAGACCGGCAGGGATGCGTAGGTCGCCGCGTTCGTCTTGATCAGCTTGGTGACGGCATTGGTGGTGAAACCGCGGCTGGGGAAGCTGACGCTGGAGGGCGCGACGCGCAGCGCAAAATCGGGGCGCGGCGCGCTGAGGCGCAGACGGTAGGCGTACTCCTCGCCGCCCTTGCGGGCGGTGTCGCCGAGGTACACGTAGTATTTGCCGTCGGCCGGCAGCTTGGCCATGAAGTAGGAGTCCGCATGATGCGTGTTCAAGCCGGAGCCCAAGTCGTCGCAGTCATCGTTATAGGCCAGCAGCTTCCCGTTCTCGTCCGTCAGCTTGAGCACGGCATCCAGCTGGGAGTCGAGCCGGCGCGCAAAGACCTCGGCCACCACGGTCTCGTTCGACTTGCCGGTGAATTGATACACGTCCCAATCGTCCGGCTGGTCGATGCGCCCGTTGACGATCATGGGCAGCGTCACCTTCTGCGCGCGGGACATTTTATTATTGGCTTCCTGTTCGAGACACTCGGGCAGCGTATCCAGCGCGAACGGGGCGCGATTGGAGAGGAAGTTGCCCCGGCGCGCGGTGATATAGGTGATGCCCGCCGGCGTGTTGGTGGGGGGCGGCTGCAGTTCGGAGCCCACCAGATTCCAGCCCTTCATCTTGATCGCGGCCGGGACCCCCACCGGTCCGCCCAGCGGGAAGATGCTGGTCACGAAGGGCAGTTCGCCGACGGTGATGCGATAGACAAAATCTTCGCGGCCGCGGTAGATGCTGTCGTAGATGGCCAGCACGTATTCGCCGGTCTTGCGCACTTCGTACCAGATCACCGGGTCAGGCTTGAAGCGGTAGTCGTCGTCATAGGCCACTTCCTTGCCGTTCGCATCGTAGAGCACCATCACCGGCTGGAACCAGCCGGGCACGGCATCGGCGATATACGGCACCAGCTGCCGCGCCAGGCTCGTGATGACCAGCCGCTGCCCTTCGCGCGCGCTGAAGCGGTACTGGTTCTTCTCGCCGGAGGCGATCTGACCGTTGAGGGTGGCGGGGATGACGATGTGATCCTCGGCCTCCTCGGGCGGCCGCTTGCGGAGCGCCAGAGACTCCTTGCCCAGCACCTGGATGACGGCGGTGCGCATGGGCTTTCGCGTGTATTCCGTCACCTGCCCGACATGGAACGCGAGCGGATTCGAGGCACCGCCGCGCAGCGTGACCACCCGGATTTCGCGTTCGCCGGGCGGCGCGTTCGGCGCCATTGTGATTTCGACTTCGAGGAGGGTGGAGATGGAGGAGCAGGCCGGGGTCTGGACAAACATGCCGACCCGCTTCTCCAGCCGTTCGATCAACGCATCCTGGGCCGTGGCCGGCGTCGTCTTGCTCGCCGCCGACGCGGCCGCCGCCATCATCATCATGTCCATCTGCATCGCGGGCGGCTTGGCGGCCGCGGGGCCGCCTTTCTTGGCGCGCTTCAGATCCCGCAGTTGCTCGGCCACCAGCGCCTGTTCCTGGTTGTTCAGGCGCCGGTTATACTCGACAATCTTGGCGGACACCCCGGCGCCGCTGACAACCACCGCATAGACATCGTCCATGCCCTGGCCGCCCAAACGGATCTGGAATGTGGTGCCCTGCTGGCCGCCGGCGGGATAGACAAACCCGATGTAAGGCCGCTGGGCCCAAGCCGCGGGCATAGCCATCAGCCCGCCGGCCAAAACCAGCACCGCCCACCATGTTGCCTTGCGCATAGCTGGCCCTGTTCGCTACATGATCTCCGTGAGCAAACCGCCCGACTTCACGCGGTCCGAGGGTGACGGCAGCACGTGGGCCTCGAAACCCATCGGATGCGGCAGCTTCGCGGTGGAGTCGATGCCGGCCAGCTTATAGATGCTGCCCAGCAGATCCACAGGATACACCGGCCGCGTCTTGACCTCTTCGCCCTTCGCGTCGGACTCGCCGACGATCTGGCCACCCTTGAAACCGCCGCCGGCGACCAAGACGCTGAAGACGTTGCCGTAGTGGTTACGCCCGCCATTCCACGGCGGCTGCCAGTCAATCTTGGGGCCACGGCCAAATTCGCCGGAGCACCACACGATGGTGGTATCGAGCAGGCCGCGGTCCTTGAGGTCGGCCAGCAGCGCGGCGATGCCCTGGTCCAGGTTCGGGCACTGGCGGCGCATGGTGGCGAAATGATTGCTGTGTGTGTCCCAGCCGCCGGGGTAGTTGATGACGACATAGGGCACGCCGGCCTCGACCATCCGGCGCGCCGCGAGGCAGTCCTGCCCGAAGGTGTGGCGGCCATAGCGGTCGCGCAATTCCGGTTTTTCCTTGGCCAGGTCGAATATGTCACGTCCTTCGCCGAGGATCAGGTCATAGGCCTGCTTCTTGGCGTCCTCCGAGGCGGCCACGGTCGGGCTGTCGGCCATCTGGTTGCCCAGCGTGTTCATCTTGCTGAGCAGCTCGCGCCGGCTCCGCTGCCGCTCGTCGGTGATGCCGCGTGCCACCACGCCCTCGACCTCGAAGCGCGGGGCATTCGGATCGCTGCCGGTGGCAAAGGGCTTGTACAGCGGGCCGAGGAAACCTTCCTCAGAGAAACGGCCCTGCGGTTGCGTCAGCACGACATAGGGCGGGATGATGCCCTTGTAGCTCGGCTTCTTGAAGTGCGCGAAGACGGCGCCAATGCTCGGATAGGAGAGCCGCTCGCCCGGTTCGTGACCCGTCTGCATCTTATAGGCAGCGGTCTCGTGACCGTTGTTGCGGTGGGTCATGCTGCGGATGAGCGAGAACTTGTCGGCCTGT
Organism: uncultured Lentisphaerota bacterium; assembly: GCA_903912445.1. Classification (GTDB taxonomy): domain Bacteria; phylum Verrucomicrobiota; class Kiritimatiellia; order CAIQIC01; family CAIQIC01; genus DP16D-bin41. The sequence continues at coordinate 11,978 of CAIWHP010000199.1, read as the reverse complement.
TTGGCCATTTCGGGGAACAGCGCGCCGAGTTGGATGCCGTTCACGTTGGTGGGGATCGCCTTCGCGAATTCGCCCATGTATTCGTAACCCGACTCCGGCTTCGGGTCCCACGTGTCGTTGTGCGACATGCCGCCCCACAGGAAAATCTGGATGACCGACTTCGCCTTGACCTGGCCCACGGCCGGTGCCGCGGCTTCCGTGGCCGCATAGACGTTGGAGCCCAGACGGCTGCCCAAGGTCAACGCCGCGGAGCCGTAGAGGCCCCTGCGAAGCGCTTCACGGCGGGAGATCTGCATCGCGTTGCTGTTCGTATTCATATTTTCACCTTACTTCGTTCTCGAGCTGCAAATATACATCGGAATGCGCGGCGCGCGACGTCAGTGCCGATAGAGAAACTCCGTGCTGTTGATCAGCGCCCACGTCACATCGATCCAGTTCTCGCGCCGCTTCTGATAGTTGCCCTTGGCCGCCTTGGCGACGGTCGCGCCGGTGAGGCCCAACTCCTCAAAATTCGCCAGCTCGGCTTCGGTCGGGAAGCGCGAAAGAATGGACAGGTAGAGCTCTTCCGCGATGGCGTCCGGCTTGCGGCCGGAATCGAGCAAGGCCTTGAGCTTGGGCCCCTGCTCCAGTTTTTTCTGAATATGGCTCGAGTTCAACAGATGCAACCATTGCGCCGGGACCGGCCGGTTGATACGCTCGTTCTCCAGGCCGGTGGCGCGCGCCGAGCGCCCGAACAGCGCGAGGAACGGGCTGATGATGCTGCCATCCGGCAGCGCAATCGCCGGCTTGTCTTCCGGGATATACGTGAACGGCTCCGGGATCGCGCTGGTATAGAGATCCACCGCGCCGGTGACCTTGTTGATCGCATCAATCAGCACCTCGGCATCCAGCCGGCGCATGGCGTAGTAGGCAAAATTGGCCTCCGCCTGCGGACTCTTGGTGTGAGGCACGGAGGAGAGCTGATAGGTCCTGGAATTCAAAATCAGCCGATAGATGCGCTTGAGATCGTAGCGCCCCTGCACCAGCTCGCTCTCCAGATAGCTCAGCAAGGCGGGATTGGAGGGCGGATTGTCCGGGCGGATGTCGTCCGGTTCGTGGATGATGCCGCGGCCCATCATCCAGTACCAGATGCGGTTGACGATGGCGCGGTTGAAGTTGCGATTATTGGGGCTGACCAGCCAGGCGGCGAACACCTCGCGCGGATCGGTGTCCGGCGACAATTTAACCTTGGCGCCATCCGGGAACATTGCCTCCTGCGGCGGGCTGTTGGTCGGCACCGTGAGGACCACGACCGTATTGGTGTTGGTGGCAGGCCCCGCGGGAGGCGGCACGATCGCGGCCCGGCCCGGCGCGGCATTGCCCGGCACCGTGCTGGCCTTGAGCGGATCCCAAAAAACAATCTCCTCTTTCCACTCGCTGGTAGGCTTGTAGCCGACTTCCGAAAAGAAGGCGTGCATGCCTGCCGTATGTTCCTTCGGCCACTTTTCGATCCGCATCCCCATGAACGCCAGCGCCACGGCGGCGGCAATCCCCTCCGGCGTCCGGTTCTGGATGGCGCGGTAGAAATTGACCGGCCCCACCCGGAAATTGCTGCCGCTGGACGTGAGCAGCTCGCGGACAAACTGGTCGTAGCGCTTGTTCTCGGCAAGGGAGGCGCGGACCCAGCGGTGATAGGCTTGGGCCGCATTCGGCCACAAGTTGACCGGGAACTCGGCCTTGATGCGCAGGATGTCGCCCCACCGCATGGACCAATAATCGGCGAACTCGTCCCGCTCCAGCAACTGGTCAATCAGCTTTTGGCGCTTGCGCTTCGTATCCGGGTCCTGGATAAAATCGCGCGCTTCCTTGGCCGTCGGCAAGGTGCCGATCACATCCAGATAGGCCCGCCGGACGAACACCGCATCGGAACAGAGCACCGGCTTGATCCCCATCAGCGCCAGCTTGGCAAAGACGTGTTGATCGATCATTCCAGCCGGCAGCGCCGCCTCCGGGCTCTCGAAGATGTTGGTCGCCGGCTTGGACGCGGCGGGCTTGGTCGTGGCGGGTTTCGTCGTGGCGGGTTTCGTCGCGGTCGGCTTGGCCGGGGCCTGCTTCGTTGGAGAGGTGGCGGGTTTGACGGGCGCGGCCACGCCGGCCATCGTCAGCAGCAGCACCACGGGAATCGACGCTATTTTCATCATACTTGCTGGCACCATATTATTGTCCTGACGCCGGACCTGCGCGCCATGCCCACGAACCTGCCGCCCCGCCGCCGTTCGCTATAACGGATACAGTCATTTTTTAGTGTGGACAGAATAAACTCCTGTGCCCGCAGGTCAATGCAAAACATTGCCCGATACGCTAGAGCGGCTTCCATGCCAAATAAAGGTCAGGCAAGTGCCGCTGAAAGCCCGGGGGATTCCAGCCTTGCAAGGGACCGCCCCATGGGCGTGGCGAACGGCGTCCCTTCCCAGGCAAGCCGCTGCAGGGCGTCACGGGGCGCGCCGCGATGACGCACCCAGGCGCGCCCGGATTTGGCCTTGCGCGACCGCAGGAAGCTACCGATACTCACGGCGTGAAAAAGATCGTCGCGGCCATGCTGCTGGGCCTGTCCGGTGTGGCCGCCGAGGCACCCGCGGTCTTCGTCCATCCCGGCCTGCTGCACACGCGCGCGGACCTCGACCGCATGCAGCAGAAACTCGCCCAAAAGGCGGAGCCGTGGACGGGCGGGTTCGAGCAACTGCGGAAGCGCCCCGAATCGCAGGCCAGCTGGCGGCTGCGCGGCCCGTTTGCGGTCGTTACGCGCGACCCGCACGGCAGCGCCCGCATCGGCGAGTTCGACCAGGACGGCAACGCGGCCTATCAGAACGCCTTGCTGTGGTGCCTCACCGGCAACGAGACCCACGCGAAGAAGGCCGTGGAAATCCTCAACGCGTGGTCGGCGACGCTGACGGAGATCAACGGCAAGGACAAGATCCTGGGCGCATCGCTCGGCGGCTTCAAATACGTCAACGCCGCCGAACTGCTCCGCCACACCTATCGCGGCTGGGCACCGGCCGACGTCGCGCGCTGCGAACAGATGCTCCAGCGCGTCATCCGGCCCGTCATCGCCGACTGCGCCCCGTTCGCCAACGGCAACTGGGACACCGGCTGCCTCAAGACCCTGTTCGCCATCGCTGTTTTCTGCAACGACCGCGCACTGTGGCAGCGGGCGATGGACTACTATCTCGGCGGCACGGGTAACGGACGGCTGACCAACTACATTATCAACCCCGCCGGCCAGTGCCAGGAGAGCGGGCGCGACCAGACCCACGCGCAGCTCGGCCTCGCGCATCTCGCCGAGGCGTGCGAGATCGCGTGGAACCAGGGCTTGGATCTCTACGGCGTCGCGAACAACCGCCTGCTGCAGGGCTTCGAATACACCGCGAAATACAACCTCGGCCGCGAAGTGCCCTTCGTGCCCAGCACGGACACGACCGGGAAGTACAAGGCCAAGAAGATTTCGGACGAGCGCCGCGGGGAACTGCGTCCGATTTACGAAATGGTCTGGAATCATTATGCGCAGCGTCGCCACCTGCCCGCGCCCTTCACCCGGCAGGCCGCCGAAAAAATCCGCCCCGAAGGCCCCGCCATGGGCGCCGACCACCCCGGCTTCGGCACCCTGCTCTTCACCCGTTGACCATCCGCGCCGTCAGCAAATGACAGCTCCGCGGCGGCTGGGCCATAGGTCGCATGTGACCTATGAGACATATCGGGGATTTCGTGAACCACACCAGCAGAGCCGGGTGGCTCCGTGGTTACTGCTTCTGCATTGCGCCTTCCCTGCCCCGAGCCTGCGTCGAGGGGCGCTTCCTTTGCGCCTTGGCATTAATTTCTTTTCTGCTTCTGCGCGACAAATTCCGCCGGCGTCAGGAACGCCACCTTCTGCGCGACGAGGAAATCGATGATCTTCACGAACTCGGCGAAGCGTGCGCCGTCGCCCCACATCGCGGGATGGCCCTGCAGGACGAAGTAGTCGCGTTCCGGGTGCGCGGCGTAGCCCTGCATGAACTTGTTGAAATCCGGGACACCCACCGCACCCTCCAGGTTCACATCCCACACGCGGTCGAGGATCACGACCTTGCCGGCGGCTTCCAGTTTCTTGCCGGCCTCATCGAGCGGTTGCGGATAGAGCCACGCCTTCATGTCCGGATCGTCCTGCATCACGCGGCAGGTGATGTCGTCGCACGAGGCGCCGGTGCCGCCGCCCGGCGGGCCGAAAGTCGTGAACGCGAAGCCGAGCTTCTCCCGCGCCAGCTTCTGCGACTTGTCGAAGCGCTCCTTCTGCTCCGCGTAGGTCCGCTGGTTGAACTCCTTGAGGGCCGCGCCGTTGACAGTGTGCGTGCCGTGGTCCCAGCCGTGGAACCAGAACTCGACCCAGCCGGCATCGCGGGTATCCTTAAGCCACTGCACATATTTCGGCTGCGCGTCTTCCAGCGTCTGGCAGACGACGCCGAAGCCCGCCTTCAGTTTCCGCTCCTTGAAGAAGTCGGCCATCTTCTTCCACTGCGCGTGGACGTCACCGCGCACCTGCTTCACGTCGTCGAGCTTGATGATGATCACCGGCGGCGCCTTGCGCGCGGGCAGCGTCACGGGTTTCTCGACGGCCTTCGCGCGCGCCTTGCGCGGCGGCGGCGGCGGCGTCGCGGTCGCGTCGGCCGGGAGACCGCTGATGACGAAGTCGTCGAAGTCAATGAGGCCGTTCGAGCCGGAAAACGAATGGAGCCACAGTCCGACCTGTGTGGCGCCCTCGGGCGTTTTGCCTGTGAACGAGTATTCGTTCCAGCTCTCGCCCTTCTTGTTCACGCCGCACATCTGTTGCTTGGCGTTGGCCCCGCCGACCGCCTTGCCCGCGGCGTTGAAGAACCAGAGATAGACGCCGCAGCAGCTCGCCTTGCCCTTGGCCCAGAACGAAACCGTGAACTCCTGCCCCGCCGTCACCGGCAGCCGCGCGCTGCTGACCGAGGCGCCCAGCGGGTTGTAGGCGAGCGAGCCGATCCGCAGCCCGAGTTTGCCGGTGTGCGCGGCCTCGGCGATGAACTGCGACGAGTCGTCGCCGATGGACCACCACGTGGCGTTCTCGCCCTCGAAGCCCGGGCTCGGCAGCGGATTCTCCGCCGCCCACGCCGTCACCGCCGCCAGCATCCCCACCGCTATCGCCAAGTTCATCCACTTCATGTTTTCGCCTCAACTCTCATAAGGTGGAACGCGACCTCCGCTTCTGTAGCGGCGGCCTACGGCCGCCGACGGCGACCACAGGTCGCCGCTACAGTTTTCCAGACATTGGAACCCGCGGGCACAGGTTTTTCCAAGCATTGGAAAATATCAAGCCCCGCTTTCCAAACTTTGGGAGTTTTCAGGCAGCGGTTCAAGCTGGTCTAGCTGACGAACAATTTATTTGTCGCGAATTGCGGGTCGCAGGTCAGGTTGACGCCCAGCCGGCGCAGGCCGGTTTCGTCGCCGGGCGTGGGCAAATGGGTCAGGTGGACTTCACAGCCGGTCAGGTCCGGGAGGTGTTCCATGGCGGCGTGGGCGGCCGGGTTGGCCGTCGAGCTGATGCTCAGCGCGATGAACGTCTCTTCCAAGTCGAGGCTGATGGTTTTACGGTGGAAGATATCCTTCTTCAAGTTGGCGACCGCTTCCACAATGCTCGGGCTGAGCAAGGGCAGATGGCGTGGAATCCCGGCCAGGTGTTTGATCGCACTAAGCACCATGCTCGGCGCCGCGTGCATCAAGGGTGAGTTACTGCCGGTCACGAAAGCGCCCTCGCGCAACTGGATGGCTGCGCCGCAATACACGCCAAAGCTGCCCTTCTCCGTCCGTTCCTCCGCGGCGGCGGCGGCCTGACGGGCCGGCACGACCACCGGCCGGTCTTCCGGACGGATGGAGAATTCTTCCATGAGTCGCTCGATGCGCTGGACGGGGTCCCGGTCCAGCGTGCCGATCGCGTACTCGCATTGGTAGCGGAAATACCGGCGGAGGATCTCCTGCTTGCCGGCCTCCGCCGCCAGGCCATCGTCAACGATGGCGAACCCGGCCCGGTTGACGCCCATATCGGTGGGCGATTGATAGGGGTCGGCCGAGCCGGTGATGCGGCTGAGGATCCGGCGCAACACCGGGAAGGCTTCGACGTCGCGGTTGTAATTGACCGACCGCTCCCCATACGCCTCGAGGTGGAACGGATCGATCATGTTCACATCCTTGAGTTCCGCCGTCGCCGCTTCGTACGCCGCGTTGACCGGGTGGCGCAAGGGCAGATTCCAGATGGGGAAGGTCTCAAACTTGGCGTAGCCGGCACGCGTGCCGCGGGTGTGTTCGTGATACACCTGCGAGAGGCAGGTGGCCAGTTTGCCGCTGTTCGGTCCTGGCGCCGTCACCACCACCAGCGGCCGGGTGGTCTCGATGTAGGGGTTGCTCCCGAAGCCTTGGTCGCTGATGATGCGCTCCACATCCGTCGGATACCCGGCAATCGGTCCGTGGGTATAAACGCGGACGCCCCGCCGTTCGAGTTTGGTTTTGAAGCCGGCAGCGCCGGGCTGGCCGGTGAAACGCGTGATCACCACGGCCGATACCTCGAGGCCCCTTTCGCGCAGGTCATCAATCAGCTTGAACGCGTCGGCATCATACGCGATGCCGAAGTCCGCCCGCATCTTGCGGCTTTCGATATCGCCGGCGTAGATGCAGAGGATGATCTCCACCTTGTCCCGCAATTGATGCAGCAGCCGCATCTTGACGTTCGGATCGAACCCCGGCAGCACCCGGGAGGCGTGCAGGTCGAAAACGATCTTCCCTCCAAATTCAAGGTAGAGCTTGTTGTCGGACCGGTCGACGCGATGCAGAATGGCCGCGGTCTGTTCGGCCAGGTATTTGTCGTTGTCAAAGCAAACGTGAGTGCTGGTGGTTGTCATGCCCTGTCGCCTGCCTATGTTGTCGCCGCATCTTCGCCCTCACAGATATTGACGCCAGCCGCTACGCAGCGGCATCGGTGGGTCAACATCCAACTTACGAATCGCAGTATAGTTGCCCGCCGCTGCGCCAGCCAGCTTTTTGCCACGGCGGGACACCCTGCCTTGTCCAGACCTTGGAAAGCGCGGACACAGGTTTTTCAAAGGCTTGGAAACGGCTCGCGAGGTCGCTCGCCCTCCCGCGTCGGATGCTCTTCCGTTGTGGGCGGGCTGGAAAGCCCCGCCCACAGCAGAATCGGTGGAGCTAACTTTCCGGCTGTAGCGGCGCCCAGCGGTCGCCGCTACAGTTCCGTGTCCAATGCTCCGCTGTCTTTCTGCTGATCGCTGACTTCTGACCTCTGGCTTCTTCACGGCTTCGCGACGGCTTTTTTCTTCTTCGCCGGCTTTGTGATCGCTGTTGGCTTGGCTTCGAGGATCTGCTTGTCGGCGAGCAGGCGCGTGCGGAGCTTGTCGTAGCCGACGGCCTGTACCGTCGTGCCGCCCTCGATGGCGAGGGCCGCGGCGGTCGCCGCGCTCTGGCCGAGGATCATGAACACCGGCTCCATGCGGATCGAGCCGTAGGCGATGTGCGAGCTGGAGACGCAAACCGGCACGAGCAGGTTGTCCGCCTGCCCCGCCTTCGGCACGAGCGCGCCGAAGGAGATCGCGTAGGGGCCCTTGGTGGAGGCGCCGATGTCGCCTTCGTTCTGCACAAAGCCTTCGGGCGTGATGTAGCGCTGGATGTTGTGCGAGTCCATGCCGTAGCTGCCCATGCCGACCGACTCCGGCGTCGCGCGCCGCTTGAGCAGTTCGTTCTCGGTCATCACAAAGCGGCCGACCATCCGGCGCGCCTCGCGGATGTAGAGCTGGTGCGACCAGCCGCCGTTGTCGGTGAACTCGTCCTTGGGCAGGCCCCAGCTTTGCATCTGCTTCTGCACATCCGCCGGCACGCGCGGGTCGGTGCAGATGAAGTAGAGCCAGCCCTGCTGGTAATGCTTGTGCTCTTCGATGATCGCGCGCCGCTGCTCATAGGAGGCGTTCGGGTAGTCGTAGTTCGCGCCGATGTTGTCGGTGCTCATCGGCCCGTGGTTGTTCGTGTCGGTCTTGTGGTTGGGGATGGGATCGAACTTCTCGAACGTCTCCGCCCAGCCCGCGGCGAAGATGCGCGCGAGCAGTTCGTAGTTCTTGGGGTCGTAGCCCGCGGGCTTCGGGAACGCGCTGCGGTTCTCCGGCCGGTCGGTCAGGCACATGCGGAAGCAGTAGGCCTGCACCTTGTTGTCGGCCGCGCCATATTCGCCCGGCGGCGCGGCGCTGACGTGCGGCAGCACGCCGCTCTTCGGATCGCCCGGCACCACGTAGGGGCTGATCTTCTCCTTGACCGCGCCGAAGTGGTGGCGATGGTTCAGCACGCCCACCTGCACGCCGTTCCACTTCTCGCCATAGGTGGCCGTCGCCTCGCGCCCGACCGTGAACTCGACCCCGGCCGCGGCCATCAGGTCGCCCTCGTAGGTCGCGTCGATGAACATCTTCCCGGAATAGGTTTTGCCGGAGAGCATCGTGATCGCGGTGATGCGTGCGCCGTCCTTCGCCACGCCCTTCGCGCGGTCGAGCCACTCGTCGCGATAGACCGGAATCTGGTGTTCCTTGATGAAGTCCTCGAAGATCTGCTCCGCCACGTGCGGCTCGAAGATCCACATCGTCCGCTCCGCGCCGTCCATCGCCGGAGTCCCCTGCCCCTTGTTGCCGTACTCCTCGCGCTTCTGCCACTTCCACGCGTCGGGCTGGTCGTAGTGCAGCCAGACGCGGTGATAGAACTCGCGCGCCAGCCCGCCGATCACCGCCTTGTCGCCCGTATCGGTGAAGCCGAGCCCGCCGCTGGAGAGCCCGCCGAGATGCTTGTCCGGGCAGACGATGATGGCGCTCTTGCCCATCTTCTTCGCCTGCACCGCCGCCATCACGCCGGCGCTCGTCCCGCCGTAGATGACCACATCGGCCTCCACCGCCGCCGCCCGCGCCACACACACCAACAAACCCGCCACCACCAGTTTCATCCAGTTCATGTTGTACTCCTCACGTTGCCAACCGCTGTCCGCTCCTGTAGCGGCGACCTGCGGTCGCCGTCGGCGGAGCAACACGCCGTCCTCCAGAAACAAACCGGAAGGCGCGGCGTCGCCACGCCGGGCATCGGCGGCCACCGGCCGCCGCTACAGTTTTCCAAGGATTGGAAAACGCGCATGCAGCTTTTTCCAAACCTTGGAGAAACACAAGCCCCTTTATCCCGGACCTGTCGAGGGGGCCCATCCAAGCGCCTTGGAAAATTTGACGGGAACAACCACAAAGGTCATCGAGCACAGCGGAGGCCCTCGGAGGGGCCGCCGCCAAAATCACAGCACAAAGCAGTCCTCGGGCTTCTTGCGTCCTCGCGTGGCAAGTTTCCCGTTCCTCTGTGGCCTCCTCTGCTTCCCTCTGCGTCCTCTGTGGTGAAATCTTCCCGCCTACGTCCCGCCCATCTGCTGGGCCCAGGCAGCGAGGGTTTTGCCTTCGCTGATGTTCGAGACGCCGGCACGGCGGGCGACCGCGAGGAATTTCTCCAACAGCGCCGCGCGCCCGGCGGCCGGGATGTGATTGGCGGCGAGTTGGACGTACCACACCGGCAGGCGCGCGATCTGGACGCGTTTCAGGATGGTTGGATCGCCGGCGGCCTTCTGCTCGGCTTCGTCGAGCACGGTGTTGGCGGCGGCGAGGAATTCCTTGTTCAGATACTTCGCCTTGGGATTGTCGAAGATGTGCGCGTGGACGTTGGTCGTGGCCACCTGCTGCTGCATCAGGTCCACGTAACGGCCGAGCGGCCCGGCGGCGGGGCCGTAGTAGGCGGCGAGGAACTCGCGCGTGAGCGCCGGCACATCGGCGTCGGGATTCCACAGCAGCTTGGCGAGCAGCCACGCGCGCAGCGGCTCCAGTTCGCCCGCGCCGCCGGTGGAATAGTTGCCCTGCTCGAACAGGCCCTTTACGCCGTGCGCCACGAGGCAGCGGACGTTGCCTTGCAGCGCCGCGAAGTTCGGGAACGGCTGCTGGTAGTTCGCGAAGTCGGTCGTGTAGTCCCAAACATAGAGCCGCGGGGCGACCGGCTGCCAGGCGACGAGGTCGGCGAGGAACTTCTGGTTCAGCGCCGTGGGGCAGCCATCGAACGGATGCGCGAAGCAGCATTCGATCGAACACAGCCGGATGATGACGTTCGGGCCGGGCCTCAGCGTCTTCGGCGGCTGGCGCGTGTACTGGTAGGCGAGCGTATCGATCCGCACGTTCGGATGCTGCGCGGCGATGGCGGCGGCGACCGTGTTGACGAACTTGAGCAGCGAGGCGGCGGGCGTGCCCTCGGCGTCGTCGAGCGCCTTGCACACGGCGCACTGGCACGGGTAGAGCGTGTCGTTCTGGGAGACGCTGATGATGTTCGCCGCGGGATGTTCCTTGATCCACTGCTGCACCTTCGCAATGGACATCTGGATCACGTCGGGGTTGGCGAGGCAGCGCTGAACATAGCCGCCTTTGCGCACGCCCTTGATCTCGGGGAAATATTCCGGGTGCGTCTTGAACAGCTCCGGAGGGACGAGCATATCGAAGCTGTGGACGAACGGATGATAGGCCGCCGCGCGCCCGCCATGCCGCTCGGTCAGGCGATAGTGCGATCCGTTGAGCCGCAACCGCGCCGCAAAGTCGGCATTGTGCAGCGCCGTGCTCCAGAAAACCTCCCGGTATTCCAGCGCTGGAATCTGCGTCACGTCCAGCCGTGGCACATCGAGCCGCTCGCGCTTCGGCACCAACTCGCAGTCCGGCGCGAACCAGCGCACGCCGAACTGGTCCTCCAGCAGCGCATAGACCCCGTAGAGCGTGCCCCGCGGCCCGCCGCCGGCGATGACGAGGCGGCCCCCGCCGGAGCGCAACACGAAGCCATCGCTGCCGAGCTTGGCAAAATCAAGCGCCGGCTTGAGGCCGTCGAGTCGCGAACTCTTCCCGACGACGATCTCGTGCGCCGCGACCGGCGTGGTCTCGCTGCTGATTTCCAGCCGCGCGCCGCTGATGCGTTCGAGGTAGCGCTGCAATTCCTCCGCCGCATAGCGCTCCGCCGGCGCGGCGTTGGTCGCGATGACGATGCGCCAGTCGCTCCGCCCCTGCTGGACCAGCGTCGTGCAGCCCACCAGCCCCATCCCCAGCGCCGCCACCATCACCAGGCCCACGTTCCAGTACGTCATGCTTTGCCCCTCCCGTTGACCACCCGCCACGCGGCCCCGTCAACAAACTGCCCTGCCAAAAATGCAAAACACGGACGCGCATCGCTGCGCTCCGTGTTTTGCCGTCGCTATCGGCTGGAATCTCCGTCTTACTTCTTCTCGGAAGCGTCCGGGTTCTTCTCTTCCAGCTTTTCCTCGACCGCGGGCTTGCCGCCCTCTTCCTTGCCCTTCTTGAACTCGTTCATGCTGCGGCCCAGCGCGTTGGCCAGTTCCGGCAGCTTGCGGCCGCCGAAGAGCAACAGGATGACCACGAGGATCAGGATGGCGTCCATCGGACTGAAACCAAATGCAAGTATCGGCGTCATATTTTCTTCTCCGCTCTAACGAGACCTAACTTACCACTTCATTTCCACTCTGTCGCGTGGCTGGGGGTGTCCGCTCAAAATATCGGCCGTCAACCACGGCGGGCGCGCCGGTCCGCCAACGCGCAGGCGGGCGACTTCGTTCGTGCCGCGCCAGACTGTGGCTTCTCCGCTGGCAGATTGCAAGACCTTTGCACGCAGCACCACATAGCCCTGCGCGGCGTTCACATAGGCGACCTCGGCCCACGCCGTTTTCACCTCGCGCGGCGGCGCGTTCGTCGCCGCCGGCGAGAGCGACTGCTGGGTGCCCTGTGTTTTCTTGGCTTTCAACGCATGGCATCCCATCAACGTTACGGCGACCAGGAAGGTGGGGACGGCGCGCCGCGCCGTCCGCCAGTAGCCGTGCAATAGCGGACGGCGCGGCG
>CAIWHP010000198.1 GCA_903912445.1 uncultured Lentisphaerota bacterium | reverse complement strand
GCACCACGCCGCCAGCAGCAGGGCCAGCGCGAGCGCCCCCGGCCGGGCCGCCGCCCGGCCGGCTTTTTCCAAGGTTTGGAAGAACTGCCTCATGGACGGCCTCCGCCCTCGCCGCGAAATTCGAGCCGGTCCTCGAACCGCGTGAAATCGGCGTGGAAATTAAGTTTGATCTCGCCGGTGGGGCCGTTGCGCTGCTTGGCGATGTCCACAATGGCCAAGGTTTTGTCCTCGTGTTCGGGGTCGTCCTTGTAATAGCAGGGACGCCGCAAGAGACAGACCACGTCGGCATCCTGCTCAATGGCGCCGGAGTCGCGCAGGTCGGAAAGTTTGGGCACGCCGGAGGTCTTGTCGCGCGACTCGGGCGCGCGGCTCAGCTGGCTCAGGCACAGCACGGGCACCTGCAGCTCCTTGGCCATCACCTTGAGCTCGCTGGAACTGCGGGCGACCTCGTTCTGCCGGCCCTCGCGGGCGGCCTCCTTGCAGTGCAGCAGCTGGAGATAGTCCACCACGATCAGCTCGATGTTGTGCTTGCGCGAGATCTGCCGCGCGCGGGAGCGCAGCTCGGAGACCTCGAGGCCGGCGGTGTCATCCACGACGATCGGCGCGCCCATCAGCGTGTCCACCGCGCTGATCAGCTCGCCGTGCAGCTCGCGCGCGAGGAAGCCCTTGCCCAGCGCATGGGCGCTGATCTTGGCGCGGCAGCAGATCATGCGCCGCACCAGCGCGTCGGCGGACATTTCCAGGCTGAAGACGGCCACGGGATGATGCTTCTCGTGATGCAGCGCGGCGTTCTCGGCGATGTTGAGCGCGAGCGCGGTCTTGCCCATCGAGGGGCGGGCGGCGAGGATGACGAGGTCGCCGGGCTGCAGGCCGCGCGTCAGGCGGTCGAGGTCCGCAAAGCCGGTCGGCAGCCCGGTGAGGTCCTTGTTGGTCCGGATGATCTCTTCAATCTTGGCATGGGCCGTCTTGACGAGGTCCGGCCACGCGTTGGTTTCCCGGTGCCGCGCATGGGCGATGTCGTAGTACGCCTGCTCGGTGGCGTTGAGGATCTGCAGCGGCGGCTCTTCCTGGGCATAGCAGACCTCGATGGTCCGCTGCGCCTGCCGGATCATCGTGCGCAGCAGGTCGTTCTCGTGGACGATGTCGATGTAGAACTGCGCGTGCGCCGAGGTGGGCGTCGCGTCCACGAGGCGTTCCAGAAAGGGATGGCCGCCGATTTTCTCGAGGCAGCCGGCGGTCTTGAGGTGCGCGCCGGCGGTCAGCAGGTCCACGGGCTGGCCGCAGTCCACCATCGCGCTGAACGTTTCGAAGAGCAGCTGGTGGGCGGGCACATAGAAGGCCTCGGCGGTCAGCCGGCTCTCGCGGCACGCGTCGAGCACGCGGGTCGCGTCGAGGAGCATGGCCCCCAACACGCCGCGCTCGGCCTCCTCGCTATAGGGCGGGATGCGGTCGGTGCGCCCCGGCGTGCCCGTGGCAGCCATCGCCAATTACTCCTCGACGATCCAGACCTTGAGCGTCGCTGTGACTTCCGGATGCAGCTTGACGGGCAGATCGAACTTGCCGGTCTTCTTGATCGGCTCGTCGAGCTGGACCTGGTGGCGGTCCAGCTTGTGGCCGAGCTTCTCGACCGCGGCGACGATGTCGAGCACCGTCACGGAGCCGAAGAGCTTGCCTTCTTCGCCGGTCTTGACCGGAATGGTCACGGAAAGCTGTTCGATGACCTTGGCCTGTTCGGTCAGGGTCGCGCGCTCCACGGCGAGCCGCTGCTCGCGCACTTCACGCTTCTTCTCGATCTGCCTTTTGGTGCCGGCGGTCACGGGCGCCGCGAGCTTTTTCGGCAGCAGATAATTGCGCAGATGGCCGTCGGCCACGCGCACCACATCGCCTTCGATGCCCAGTCCGGGCACGTCGGACAACAATAAAACTTCCTTCGCCATGATGTCACCTTTCTTCGTTTGATCAGGGCAGCAGGCCGATGACGCGGGCGCGCCGGATGGCGCGCTTGATCTGGCGTTGCTGCATGGCATTGGCGCCGGTAATGCGGCGCGGTTGCATACGGCCTTGTTCCGTGACGAACTTCTTCAGGAACTCGGCATCCTTGTAATCCACGACCTGGTCGGCCGGGAGGCTCTTGGGACGGCGGCGCGGACCGCGCTCACGCTCGCCACCAAAACCACGGTCATCGAACTCTCTCATGATCTACCTCTCACTCCGTTGTGTTGCTTCTGTTAAAACGGCAAATCGTCGACGTCGCCGGACTCGTCCGCCCGGGGGGCCGCCGGTGCGGCCGGTGTGGCCGCCCGCGGCGCGGGTCGCGCCGGCGCGGCGCCGCCCTCGGCAGCACCGGGCGCATCGCCCATCTCGCCGCCGGCTCCGCCACCACCCTCGCGCCCACGGCCCAGGAAATGCACACGGTCCGCACGAATGCGGTGCCGCGAACGGCTCTCGCCGCTCTCGGACTTCCACTGCTCGAACTGCAGGCGGCCCTCGACCAGGACCGGCGAGCCCTTGGACAGGTACTCGCGGCAGACTTCCGCCTGCTTCTCCCAGACGACGACATCGATGAAACACGTCTCTTCTTTTTTCTGCCCCTCGACCATGAAGACGCGGGTGCTGGCCAGGCGCAACGTGCCGACAGCGGTGCCCGAGGGCGTATAGCGCACCTCGGGATCCTTCGTCAGGTTGCCGGCGATGAAGATGTGGTTCAGCGAGGCCATGACTTACTTCGCGACCTTGTCCAGCACCGCGGCCGGCTTCTCGCCAGGCTTCTCGGCGGTTTCCGGCGCCGGCGGCGGCACGCCCGCGCGCATGATGGTGACGCGGAACACGGATTCGTTCAGGCGGTACTTGGCCAGCAGGGGGCTGATGTGCTCGCCGCCCACCTTGAAGGTGATCAGGACGTATTGCCCGGCTTCCTTCTTGTCCAGCACCCGCGCGAACTGCTTGCGGCCCATGCGCGTGGTGGTCTCCACCTCGCCGCCGGCCTTTTTGATCTCCGCGCGGACCTTGTTCAGCGCGTCTTCCAACGCGTCGTCCTTCAGGTCGTCGCCAAAGATGAACATTGCCTCGTACTTGTTCATGCCGTCATTTCCTCTCTTCTATCGTTATGCCATTAAACTGGTTCATCGCCGCTTCCGCGCCGTCGCGCACGATGCATTCGATCGCATCCGCCGCCGCCGCAACCACCGGCTCCAGCGCCCGGCGTTCCTCCGCGCTGAAACGCCCGAGCACATGGCCCGTCGCATCGCCCGCGCCCGCCGAGCGGCCGATGCCGACCCGCACGCGCGCGAACCCGTCCGAGCCCAGGTGCTCGATCACCGACTTCAGGCCGTTGTGCCCGCCGGCCCCGCCGCGCGCCCGGATGCGCAGCTTGCCGAGCGGCAGTTCCATGTCGTCGGACACGACCACGACATCCGCCGGCTCCAGCCCGCGCTTGCGCGCCAGCGGCGCCACCGCAGTGCCGCTCAGATTCATGAACGTCACCGGCTTGGCCAGCAGCGCGCCCTGGCCGGCCACGTCCGCCTGCACCGTCTCGGCCTTCGCCAGCCACGGCTTGCGGAACGTTGCGTCCGCGCGCCGCGCCAGCTCGTCGAGCACCGCAAAACCAATGTTGTGCCGCGTGCGCTCGTACTGCTTGCCGGGGTTGCCCAGGCCGACGATCAGTTTCACGGCGCCACCTCAAGCGGCCAACGACATTACTTCTTCTTGGGCGCTTCGGCGCCCTTCTTGGCCGCATCGGCGCCACCCTTTTCGGGTGCTGCCTTGCCGGCTTCCTTCTTGCCCGCGTCCTTGCCCGCGGCTTCCTTGCCGGCGGGGGCGGCGCCTTCTTCGCCCTCTTCCGGCTTCTTCGCCGTGAGGACTTCCGGCTCGGCGCCAGCCGCAGCGGCGGCCGCCGTCGGGGCGACTTCTTCCTCGGCGCGCGGCGCAGCGACCGCCACGACCGAAATGTCGGACGCGCTCAGCACCGTGATCTTCGCCTTGTCCACGACAATATTGGCCACCGTGTACCGCTCGCCAACGTTGAGGCTGGCGATGTCCAGGAGGAATTGTTCGGGGATGTCGGACGGCAAGCACTCCACCAGGATTGAGCGCATCATATGATCGACCACGCCGCCCTGCTGGGCGACGCCGACCGGCTCGCCAACGAGCTTGACCGGCACCTCGATGCGCAGCTTGCTCGTCATCGAGATCGCGTTCAGGTCCACGTGGACGATGCGATGCGAAACGGCATGACGCTGGATTTCCTTGATCAGCGCCTTGCACGGCGAACAGCCGGTCACCTCAAGGTCCAGCAGGAAGTGCTCGCTCGAACGCCCCTTGAGAAATTGCACCAGATCGTGCTCGTTGAGTTGGACCAATTGCGGCTTGTGCTCGGCGCCATAGACGACCCCCGGCACGCTGCCACTCCGGCGCAGCCGCCCCGCAGACTGCTTGCCCTGCAAAATCCGCGGCTCCGCCTTCAATGCCACTGCTTTCATTCGCATTCCCTTTCTATACCTTAAAAAGACTCGTCACCGACTGGTCGTTGTGGATGCGCAGGATCGCCTCGCCCAACAACTCCGCCACCGACAGGACGGTGACGTTCATCCCGTTCCACCGCTTGCGCGGCACGCTGTCCGTCGTCACCAGTTCCTCGATCGGCGAATTCTTCAGCCGTTCCAGCCCCTCGTCGGTGACCATCGCGTGCGTCACCGCCGCCATGACGCTCTTCGCGCCGTGGTCCTTGCACATCTTCGCAGCCGCGCACAGCGTGCCGGCCGTGCTGGTCAGGTCGTCCACGAGGACCGTCTCGCAGCCCTCGACGTCGCCGACCATGTTCAGCACGTCGATCTCGGTCGCCGTCTTGCGCTGCTTGGCCACGATCGCCAGCCCCGCGTTGAGCATCGTCGAGTAGCCGTGCGCCATCTTCAGGCCGCCGGTGTCCGGCGCCACGATGACCAGCTTCGTAAAATTCTTTTTCTCGCGCATGTACTTCACGATCACCGGCAGGGCGAACAGGTGGTCCACCGGGATGTCGAAGAAGCCCTGGATCTGCTGCGAGTGCAGGTCCATCGTCAGCAGCCGGTTCGCGCCCGCCGCCACCAGCAGGTTCGCGACGAGCTTCGCCGTGATCGGCACGCGCGGCTGGTCCTTGCGGTCCTGGCGGGCATACCCGAAGAACGGCATCACCGCCGTGATCCGCGCCGCGGAGGCCCGCCGCGCCGCGTCGATCATGATCAGCAGCTCCATCAAATTTTCGTTCGGCGGCTTGCAGGTGGACTGGATGATGAAGACATCCTTGCCGCGCAGGTTTTCGATGTACTTCACGAAAACCTCGCCGTCGGGGAAACGGCCGATCGTCACATCGCCCAGCGGCTGGTTGATGTACGCGGCGATCTTTTCCGCCAGCGGCCGATTTGCATTTCCCGAAAAAATTCTCAAACCATTTGCTCCGTTCACCGTCAAATTCTCCGCGCGCGGCACTGGTTGCCCGACTAGGATTCGAACCTAGACTCTGGCCTCCAAAGGGCCGTGTGCTGCCATTACACCATCGGGCAGACGACACAAAAAGTCCGTGGCGCAGGACGCACCTGCGCCATCGGAACTGGCCCGGCCCGCCAAAAAAAAGCCCGCAGACCGGCGTCGCGTCGCCGCGAAAGCGCCGCAACGTAGTCAATCCACCGCCCCGCGTCAAGGAATTCGTGCCCCGCGGCTCAACTTTCCAAGGCGTGGCCGCCGTGTCCGGGGGCCTTTTCGGACCCGGGCGCGAGGGCCGGCGGACGCTTCCAAACCGCGGGGGCACGGCCCCCACCCTGTGCCCAGCCGCGGGAAACCCGCTCAGCCATGCCGTTCCAGCCACTCGACATAGCTGCGGACACCGGTTTCGAGGCTGGTGAAATTTTCGCGGTAGCCGGCGCCCCGCAGGCCCGCCACATCGGCCTGCGTGCTGTACTGATATTTGTCGCGGATGCTCTCCGGCATTTCGATGAACTCGATCCGGGGCTCGCGGCCGAGCGCGGCAAACACGGCCCGCGCCAGGTCGAGCCACGTCCGCTCCTGGCCGGTGCCGATGTTGAAGAGGCCGCCGCCGGCGTTCTCGGTGAAGAACAGCGTGGCCGCCACCGCATCCTGCACGCAGACGAAATCGCGGAGCTGCTCGCCGTCCTTGAACTCCGGGCGATAGGACTTGAAGAGCTGGACGGAGCCGGTCGCCTTGATCTGCCCCCACGCCTTGTGGACGACCGAGCGCATGTCGCCCTTGTGCGCCTCGCGCGGGCCGTAGACGTTGAAATATTTCAGGCCGACGATCTGGTCGAAGAGCTTCATCCGCCGCGCCCACAGGTCGAACATGTGCTTGGAGTAGCCGTACATGTTCAGCGGCTTCAGGTCCGGCAACTTTTCGAGGTCGTCGCTGTAGCCTTGCGCGCCGTCGCCGTAGGTCGCGGCGCTGGAGGCGTAGACAAAGCGCGTGTTGTGGTGCAGGCACCACTCGCACAGCTCGCGCGTGAAGCGGTAGTTGTTGTCCGCGAGGAAGCTCGCGTTGCGCTCGGTGGTCGCGCTGCACGCGCCGAGGTGGATGACCGCGTCCACCTCGCCCAGCGAATCCTGCCGCACGTGGAAGCGGAAGTCGTCCACCTCCCAATAGTCGGCGTATTTCAGCCCGACCAGGTTCCGCCACTTTTCGTCGGCGCCCAGCAGGTCCACCACCAAAATATCGTCCGCGCCGCGCGCGTTCAGCGCCGCGATCACGTTGCTGCCGATGAACCCCGCCCCGCCGGTGACTATGAATTTTCCGCTCATGATTTCTTCCTTTCGTTCTCGTCGTCGTCCTCGTCCTCGTCCTCGACCTTCAGAGCGCTGCCATACTCGCCTTGCTCTTCGCGCACATAGCCACCGCTGGAAAAGCGTTCCACCATCCGCGACAGCATGGAGACGATCCGCACCAGCATTTGCTTGCCGGGCAGGATCCGTTCAGCGGTGGTGAGTTGCTTGGCCACCAAGGCGTCCAAGCAGGCCGCACATTCCATCGCAGAACCACGGGCATCATCAAAATATCTGGCGCGCAGGGGCATCTGCCGCTTGCCGTTACCCTCCGCCGTATTCAGCAAGATGGAAAGGCTGGCACGATCCAGCTGGTCACGCACTTCGCCGCTGGCGACGCCGGGTTGCGCATGGAGTTCTTTCAACAACACGGAAACCCACCGGATGAACTCCAGCGTCAAACGGTAGACATCCAGCTTCTCGTGATCGAAAACATCGGTCACCGCGACTGATCCTGCTTGGGGTTCGAGGACGAGAACGAGGACGACGACGAGGACGATCCGGCATAGGCAGTGCCCACCAAGGCTAGGACAACCCGGCTGCCGATGAACCCCGCCCCGCCGGTGACTATGAATTTTCCGCTCATGCTGGCCTCGTTTTCGTTCGGGTGCGCGCCGGCCACCGCCGGCGCAGGCCCGCAACGATAGCCAAATCCCGCCGCATGGCAAGCTCTTCAGCCGCGCCGGGCCGCAATTACAGCCGCAGGTTCAGCGCCATCGAGCCAAAGGCGTCTTCGCAGTTCTGTCCGTAAAACTCTGCGGAGCGGTAGATCAGCGTGAAGGCGAGATCCAGCCGCGCAAACACCAGCACCACCCCGCCCTGGATTTCGCCAACGAACGGCCGCCGGTCGACCTGCGGACTCTCCCGCACCAGGCTGCCATCAAGAAATGTGTTGTAACCGACGGCGCGCCCTTCCGCACGAACGAACAGGTAGCCGCCGAAGGGCCGGTTGCTTCCCGCCGTGGCGTGCCCGCCATCGGCGAGGCCCAGGGCGTCAATGATCTGGACGCCAAAATCGTCCGGCAGTCGCCAACCCGCGCGCAACGTGGCGCCCAGCCGCGCCGAGGTGTCCACATTGCCCAGGCTGGCGCCTGTGTGCGGCAGCAGTTCGGCGCTCCAGTCTCGCAGCCCATCCGGGGCCCACCGCCAGGTGCGCTGATATTTCAGGGCGTACCCGAGTTCGTTGAGCAGCTGGTTGCGCCAACCCGCCGCCTTCCCGAAACCGCCCATAAAGTGCGCGGCGTTTTGCTCCTCCTTGGCCAGGGCGGCCGGCCCCACCACGCCGGTTTGCAACTGGACGGTTTCCAGGACGGGAACCCCGATGCCGGGCGTCGCGCCGCGGCGTTGCAACGCTGGCCCCGCAAACAGCCAGCCGGCGTAGGGCCGGTCGTAGGGCTGGGGAAATTTCGCCCTGAGGTTTTCGGGAGTGAAAATAGTCTGGCCGATTTCAACCCCCCAGCGCCAGGTGTCCACGCGAACCACCAGCGCGGCGAAGTCCTTGAGCCCATGGGGCTGGCTGCTCTCGGCCCCGAGATAGACCACCCGGGCGCCTTGGGTGTAATGCCGGTCCGTGCCGGTAAACCAATCATTCTCCTCGGTCAGTGCCAACACCGGGCCGCGCTCCGCGGCTGCCGGCGCTGCGAGGACTGCGAGACGCAGCCCGCAGCTCATGCACGCCCACACCGCCAGCTCTGTCCACCTACAACGCATCGGCTTTGGCGCCTTTCACCAACGCAACCTTCGGCCGTAAAAAATTCGGATGGTGACCCTGTCGCTATTGATAACCTCCACCTGCCTCACGCTCGAACATCGGCAAGGATAGCCACTTCGCGCCGTATGGCAAGCGGCCATGTGCCAGAGGCCGACAGGCATGCGGGCGTAACGGAGTGCGACACCGGGTCAGGTGCCGCAGGAAGAACAGCGGACGTGGGCCGTGCCGGCATGGACACGCGGAAGGTCACAGGAACGGATTACGCTGCGGAGCGACGCCGCTCCGGCCCGGCACACCACCACGCGGCGCCAGACGCCCCCGCTCCCGCTCAGGCTTTTTCCGCATACGCGGCGACCACGCGCCGGACGAGCTCCGTGGTGGAAAGGCCGGCGACCAGCTTGGCGAGCACGACCTTGCCGCCGCGCGCCTCGACCACGTCGCGGCCGCTGACGTAGTGCGCCCAGTCCTCGGCTTTCACCAGCACGTCGGGCTGGAGCGCGGCGATCAGTTCGCGCGGCTCGTCCTCGTCGAAGATGCAGACGTAGTCCACCATCTCCAGCGCCGCCAGCATCCGCGCCCGGTGCTCCTGCTCCAGGATCGGGCGCTTCGGCCCCTTGTAGCGGCGGACCGAGGCGTCGGAGTTCAGCCCGACGATCAGCAGGTCGCCCTGCTCGCGCGCGAACTGGAGATAGTTCACGTGCCCGTCGTGCAGCAGGTCGAAGCTGCCGTTGGTGAAGACGATCTTCCGCCCCGCCACGCGCAGCCGCGCGCACTCGACCTGCAGGGCCGCGCGTGTCAGGATTTTGGATTCGATCGTTCTCATCTTCCCTTTTCACCACAGAGGCCGCAAAGGTGCCACCGAGGTTCGCGGAGGTTTTCCAAGCCTTGGAAGAACCGGCCTTGTCTTTTCCAAGCCTTGGAAACTGGGCCCTCTGCGATCCTCTGTGGTTACGTTTTTCAGCCCATGTTGGCCGCGACGAGCTGGCCGAACTCGCTGCATTTGACTTCCTGCGCGCCTTCCATCAGGCGGACGAAATCATAGGTCACGGTCTTGTTGGCGATGGTTTTCTCTAACCCCTTGAGGAGGAGGTCGGCGACCTCGGTCCAGCCCATGTAGCGGAACATCATCTCGCCGGAGAGGATGACGCTGCCGGGGTTGACCTTGTCGAGGTCGGCGTACTTGGGCGCGGTGCCGTGGGTCGCCTCGAAGACGGCGTGGCCGGTCAGGTAATTGATGTTCGCGCCGGGCGCGATGCCGATGCCGCCGACCTGCGCGGCGAGCGCGTCGGACAGATAATCGCCGTTGAGGTTCATCGTCGCGATCACGTCGAACTCCTTCGCCCGCGTGATGGTCTGCTGGAAGACGATGTCGGCGATGACGTCCTTGATGACCATGCCGCCGGGCAGCTGGCACCACGGGCCGCCATCGATCTCCACCGCGCCGAACTCGCGCTTGGCAAGCGCGTAGCCCCACTTCATGAACGCACCCTCGGTGTATTTCATGATGTTGCCCTTGTGGGCGAAGGTGACGCTCTTGCGGTGGTTCTCCAGCGCCCACTTCAGCGCCGCGCGCACGAGCCGCTCGGTGCCCTCGACCGAGACCGGCTTGACGCCGATGCCGACGGTGTCCGGGAAGCGGATCTTCTTGTAGTCCTTCGGGAAATGTTCCTTGAGCAGCGCCTTGAACTTCTCGCAGTCGGCGGAGCCGTTCTCAAACTCGATGCCGGTGTAGATGTCCTCGGTGTTCTCGCGGAAGATGACCATGTCGACATCCTGCGGGCGCTTGACCGGCGAGGGCACGCCCTGCAGCCAGCGCACCGGCCG
>CAIWHP010000197.1 GCA_903912445.1 uncultured Lentisphaerota bacterium | reverse complement strand
GTAGTAATCGGCGCCCAGCTGGAAAAAGGCGAGCCGTTGGAACTGCAGCGGGCGGCGCACGTCGTAGCGCAGATGAAAGAAGGTCCGCAGGTGGTCGTCGCTGCGCGGGAGCGCCACCTCCATGCGCGCGGCCAGTTCGCCACCCACGGATTCCTCGGTGTAGCTCACGTCCGTGAGGCACGGGCCGTAGGCACGGTAGCTCGTGCGGGTGGCCCGCAGCGGCTGGTAGCGGCCCTGCACGTCCTGCCACATCAGGAAGTCGCCGCCGCCGCAGTTCTCGGCCCAGCCGTAGGGTTTCGCGAGCTTGCCATGCGGCAGGGTCATCAGCGGGCGCACGTCGTCGATGAAGCAGCGGCGCTGCACGCGACCGGGCTCGAAGCAGATGCTTTCGCCGAAGCTGCCGAGCGCCAACTGGTCCCAGAACTGGTTGTGGCCCCAGCCGATGAGCGAAAGCTGTGCGTGCGCCGCCGCGCAGACGCCGCCGTAACGCGCATAGACCATCTGGAACACCAGTTCACGCGTGGCATGCGGGGCGAGCCGGACAAACGCGCAGCCGTGAAACCACGGCCCTTGGTGCGGCAGCGCGCCCTTCTCCGGACGCTGGTGCCAGTTCTTGGAAAGCTGTACCGGCAAACCCGAAGGCGAGCCATCGGCCTCGCACAACATCGGTGTGAAGCCGGTGAGATTGAGATGATGCTGTTGTGTGAACATCAGTCGCGCGACGGTCGGACGGTCGGAATCGTTCCGCAGTGCAACACGCCAGCGATCCAGACGATCCAGATGTTCCTCCGGATAGTAGGTGCCCTGCGCGTTGCTCCAAGGTTTCTCCGGCAAGGCGAGCGTCTGGCAGCCGAGCGCTGCATCGAAACCAACCTTCAGCGCGGGGTCCACTTCCAAGCCCGGCTGCGCTGAGGCGCTGGTGCCAAAGACTTCGAGCAAAACGGAGGTCTTGGCAGACAGCGGCGCGGAGGCGCGGCGTTCGCCCACTTTCATTTCCACCGTGCTACCCGCCGGAAATTCTTTGGGCTCCAGTTCCACGCGCAAAGCCAGCCGGTCGGGCCACGCGGAGATTTCCAGGCGTGCGGCGCACACGAATTCCTGTCCGCTGCCGTCGGCGAATTTCAAACCCTCGATCACCACACGCTGGAAGAACCGGCCGCTCTCCACGAAGCGTACCGCCTGAAAGAACTCGTCCTTGGACCCAAGGTGCCCGACGCAGTTGAACCTGCGGCCGGCGACCACCACCGCGCAGTCCCACGCGACGGCCGGCAACTCGGCGAGCGCCGAGCGGCCGGGCTGTACCGCCTGCTCGTAACTCACCGGCGCGGCCCAGCGCCCGGCGCGCAGCACGCGTACGCTTTTCGCGTCGAGCGCCAGGCCCCACGTGCCGGATTGCAGGCACAGCGTCCCGGTTGCCGGCGGCGTTTTGCTGGTGAGAAAATGCGGCGGCCCATCGGCCCACCAGAGCAGCGTGTAATCTTCCGCGTGGGGCATCAGCGCGGCGCGCGCATCCAGCGCGGCCGCCGCGCGCAAAGCGACAGGTAGAGCCAGCAGCAGGGCGATGAACAGAAATGTTTTTCGTTTCATGGAATCACTTTATTCGCGGCGGATTTTCCGGGGATCGCGAGCAGGCTGCGCTGCGTGGGCAGGTAGAGCACGCCATCCACGGCGGTCGGCGTGATGGCCCTGGACTTGAGCTGCGTCCGCGAGAGCACGCGCAGTTCCTTGTCGTGCTTGAGCACCCAGAGCACGCTGTCTTCCGTGCTGATATACACCTTGCCATCGGCCACGAAGGCCGAGGCGATCCAGCACTTCGCGCCGAGCGGATGCACCCAATGCCGCTGGCCGGTGACGGCGTCGAAGCAGTGCAACTGACCGATGGTGTCGGGCAGATAGAGCAGGCCATCGGCAATGGCGGGCGTCGCGAGCGTGCGCTCGACCGCTGTCGAGTCCCAGATTTTCTTGCCGGTGGCGGCCTCGACGCAGGAGAGACAGCCGTGCCCGTTGCCGTGTACGGGGCTTTGCCCGATCGCCACATAGACGCGGCCGTCGTGGAACACCGGCGTGCCGATGATTTCGCTCGGGCCGTCGGGGCTGTTGCGATTCCATAGCGAATACGGAACGGGCTGGCCGTCGCGCAACCGATAGCCCGGCGGATTGCAATCGTAGGCCCAGACCTGCTTGAGCAACTGGACGCTGTCCTCCGCGCCCGGCGCCGGCGGCTCGAAGGCATAGAGGACGCCATCGCCGCCGCCGAAAAAGATCAGCGTCCGGCCATTGACCTGTCCGGCCGACGGAGATGACCAGTTGCAGTGGAAAAGCCGCTGGCCGATTTTTTCGTCGTCGCGGGCCACCAGCCGGCCCGTATGCTTGTCGAGCACGATCAGGCTTGGCGCGAGCGGCGCGGGCACCTTTTTGTGGCGGTCATCGAGCCCGTTCGAGGTGCAGGCATAGAGCAGATCGCCGACCATGAGCAGCGTGCTGCCGCAGACATCGTGCGGCACGACGCCGAGTTCCTTCAACATGTCGTAGCGCCAGACGAGGCGGCCATCGGTCGGCCCGAGCGCGGTCTCCGGTGTGCGGTTCGTGATGGCCATGTAGGCGAGCTCGTCAGCCGACGAACCCGCGCGTCCGCCCGCTTGTCCGTTGCGGTCGAGGCACAGGATGTCGCCCCGGTTGCCGATGACAAAGACGCGGTCGCCATCCACCACCGGCCCGGAACAGATGCCGCATTTCCACTGATCGAAATGATAGGGCGGTTTGACGCCGGCCATGTAGCGCGGACTCGCCAGCTGCCAGAGCAGCTGGCCGGTCGCCTGCTCGACGCACATCACGACGCCGCCCCCGGTGGGCGTGTAGCCGGGCCGGCTGACGACGGCATCGCTGGCCCCGATATATATCCGGCCGCGGTCGATGGTCGGGATGGAATACTGGTGCGTGCCGAGCTTCACCTCCCACAAGGGCGCGTTGCTCCCCGGATCGTCCGGCAGGCCTGTGGCTGCGGAAGCCATGTTCGGGTGGGTCGTGCCGCCCCAGCGCACGACTGAGTCGGCGGCATGGAGTGCGGCCAGCGGCGCCAGCAGCAGCGCGGCGAGGATCCGAAGGTTGCGTGGGTGCATGCTTGGTAAGCCTTTTGTTTCGCCGGGTGCTACTTGGTCCGCCAACGAATGGTGACCGGCGCCGCGCCGGGCACCACCTCCACCAACAAGCGGTTGGCGTCGATGGTCACGGGCAGGCGTGCGGATTCGCCGGCGCGCTGCGCTTCGGCGGACGCGGCGGTGACCTGCTCGATCACCACGGTCAGGGGAACGTTGAACAGGTTCGTATCCAAACCGGTGGTGAGCGTTATGGTCGCACTGGTGGCGGCGCGTTGGACTACGAGGTTGGCGGCATCGCGCTCTTTGACGTAGCGGCCGACGTTGCCGAAGGTGTCGACCCACAGCCGCGCCTGCAACGGCTGGACGTACTTGAGGTGGTCATCCAAAATGCTGGCGCTGGGGAAGGCGGCATAGCCGTTGGTGATGGCGTGCAACATCGTCACCATCCAGCGTTTCTGTTGCAACGCGGAGGCGACCATGCCGTTGGCTTTTTCGGTGGTGAACTTCGCGCCGCCGTAGCCGCTCTCGAACTCCCGCGCCACGGCGTGCTGCGCATAAACAAATTTTCGGAGGCGGTCATCGCGGCCGTTGCCGGGATAGGCGAAGCTGACCGGCGTCACGCCGATTTTCTCGGCTATGAGTTGCCGTCCGCCATCAATTTCCGCACGAGCGGCTGCCTCATCGAGCGTGGTCAACTTGGAGTGGTGCAGCGAGTGGTTACCGATCTCGTGCCCGGCCTGCGCGATCTGTTTCCAGCGGCCCCAGGAAATCTGACCGTACTTATGCGTGCCCTTTTCGTTGTCATGAAGCGGAATCGTACCGGGCACCAGAAAGAAGGTGGCGGGGATGCCGTAGCGCTCGAACAGCGGCGCCGCGAGGGTCGCGTTGTCTTCCCAGCCATCGTCCAGCGTGAAGGTGAGCGCCGCCTCGCGGTCGCCCTTGAAGGCTGCCACGCGGATGCCCGTATCCGCGACATCCGCCGCCGAAGCGACCAGTGCCGCAACCGCGAACAGGCCCAGCAGAAGATTTTTCATGGCCTCCTCTAGCATGTTTCCACGCCTTGGAAAAGCCCGGCCGTTTTCCCCAAGGCTTGGAAGAAAGAACCACAGAGGCCGCGGAGGATACGGAGGTCACAGAGGAGAAGAATCAGCCACAAAAGAACGCAAGGATCTCAAAGGAAATCTCCGCGCTCTCTGCGTTCTTTCGCAGCTAATCCCTTTCAACCTCCGTGACCGCCTCCGGCCTCTGTGCCCTCAGTGGTTTTCTTCCGGTTCAAGGCCGCGGGCCAATGTGGATCAGGTCACTCGACACCGTCACCGGCCGGTCATCGGAAACGACGGCAAACCAGTCGGCGGCTTCGGCGGGGAGTTGCGCCTCGTATTTGTTTTCGCAGGCCTTGTGCGCGGGTTCGGCGACCCACACGCGCTTCATCACGTCGGGATTCGTCTTGGCCCACCAGAACTCGACCTTGGTCAGCGGGCGCGGCGCACTGATGCTGACGCCCGCGACCAGCGGATCGCGGGCCTTCTCCACGCTCACCTTCGGCAGCGGCTGGCCGAGGTCCTTGAGGAAATAATCGAAGAAGGTCACTTCCATCGCGAGCCAGTTCGCCTTGCTGCCGCTGGGCGTCGGATAGGGCTGGAACGCGGTGGGCTTGAACGGCACTTCGGTTTTCTTCTCGAAGACCGAGCCGCCGGGCAGCGGCGCCTTGTGGTTCGCGTTCGGCGCGAAGAGATGATTCTTCTCGCCGGGCATCGCGTCGAGCGTCGCCTGCACCGCGCGCGGCCAGTAGAAGAAATCGTTCGCCGCGCCGGCGACGAAATACGCGGCCTTCATCCCGGGCGCGCGGCGGCCCGCGTCGAGGTGCGCGAGCCAGCGCGCGCGGTCCGCCTCTCCCATCGCGCCGAGCGTGGACTTGGGGCCGTTGAGCTGCGCCGTCAGGTCGTAGAAGCCGCAGCCGTAGACCGCGAAGCCTGCGCGCACCTGGTCGCCCGCGAGCCCGCAGACCATCGTCGTCATGTAGCCGCCCCACGAAATCCCCACGACGCCGATGCGTGCGGTATCCACGTTGGGCTGTGCGCGCAGCAGGTAGAGCGACTTCATCGCCGCGAGCACCGCGTCGAAGATCACGCTCGCGCTCGCGTCGGGACTGGCCACCCAGCGGCCTTCGCCGTATTTCAGCGCATTCCACCGGCCCTTGGTGTCGGTGAGTTTCTGCGGGTTGGCGATGCCCGGCAGATCCGGCGCGACGGCCACATAGCCGCGCTGCGCCCATGCGATCGCCTTCTCCACTTCCGCGCAGCCACCGCCACCGTGCAGGACGAGCATGCCCGGATGCTTGCCCGGCGTCTTGGGAGTGGCGATGACGGCGAAAATTTCCGAGTTATCCCGCGACCGGAACACCACGCGGCGCACCGCCACATTTTCTGGCGGCGTATTCGTGCCCGCCACCTCGCGCAGGATCTCCGGCGCGCGGCCATCGAGATAGGGCTTGAACGGGTCGGCGGTTTCCGCCGCGTGAAGCGCCGCAGGCAGCAGCAGCGCGACGGCGGACAAGGAACGACAAGCGGTGCGAATATCCATGGGTGGTTTGTGGCACGGATGCGGCGACGGCTTCAAGTACAACTTCGGCGGGTGGTCGAGTCGTGTGTTAGTCGTTGTGGTTGAGGTGCGCCGCGTGAGGTCACGCGGCCTACAATATCAAGCACACTACGTTTCTTTTCATTGTAGGCCGGGTCACTGACCCGGCGGGCCCACCTCTGGCCACCTTGAGCTCAACTGTCAAATCGAGAACGACAGGCGTAATTTCGCGTTTTGTCGAGTGTCCGATTTCAGGGCGCTTTTCCGGCGATCGTGATCGGTCGTCGCACAAGATAATGTGGTTTGTTAGGCGGTTGGTGGCCCCAGCTCTCGCTGTAGCCGTAATACAGCCAGCCGCGCATTCCGTTGCCAGCGTCGGCGATGAAGGTCGGATGCCACGCCACTTCGCGGCCGAGCGCGGCGATGACCGGCACTTTCCAAAGCTGCTGCTGGCGCTCGCGCGGCCAGTAGATGCCGTCGTCGGAGAACGCGGCGTAGAAGCCGCTTTGCTCCGGCCTGCTGCCTTCGCGCCACACGTTCAGGCAGAAGGTCATCATGAACTGACGCAACGCAGGCAGGAAAACCACATGCGGGAACAACGCGTCGGTGCGCTGCTGGCCGCTGGTCATCACCGGCGTGTCCTTCCCGCCCAGGCCGGCCTCCGTGAAACCGCCTGCGTAGAATTTTTTCCAAGCACCCGGTTGCGCCGCGTCCGCCAGCGGACAGCGCGCCATGCAGATCTGCACGCCGCGGCCGTCCACGCGCTCGTGCGAGGTGTAGTAGGCATAGAGGAATTTGCCCTGCGGCTCCGCGAACACCCACGGTTCGCCCACGCCCTGATCGCCGCGGCCTCGCGGATCTTTGGGCAACTGGCCGGACAGGATCTGCCCGCGTTTCTCGAAGGTCCGCCCATCGTCCTGCGACACCGCCAGCGCCACGCTGCAGTAAAAGCCAGGGATGCCATTGCCGACCGTCTTCATCCCTTCCTGGTCTTCGGCGTGATAGAACGCCAGCAACTCGCCCGACGGCGCGCGCACGGCGGCGGTGATGCCGGCGTAGCCGTTATCAAAGGCGCCCGCCTGGCCTTTTTCGAGCACCTTCGTGGCCTTGGTGAACTGGCCCAACTCCGGCCCTTCGAGGAGGAACGAGGCGATGCCCGCGGCGACCAGCACGCGGCAGTCGGGCTTCGTGCGGACCATCGCCAAACGCTCATCTGGAAAATAGCGCAGACCCAGCGCGTTGTCCGCCAGCACCGTTTCCTGCGGCCCCAGCTCGACACGTCTCGCCTCCGCTGCCGCATGCAGCGCCGCCGGCAGGAGCAGCGCCGCGGCGCACACGGCGCGAGAGGTGGTGTTCAACGTCACGGTCGGTTTGTGGCATGGATGCGGCCGCCGGTTCAAGTTCAACTTCGGCTGCGTCGGGTTTTAGACGCAGGTATTTTTGCGGAGTGCAATTCCCCGGCGATGGCAGCCGCAGGCGTAGCCAACCTCCCGCACTCCAAGTCCTTGTAGGCCGACTCTCCGGGTCGGCGCACCCAAGCCCAACCAGGTGCCAGGCACACCGAGCAAAACGAATAGTCCTAAAACAAATTGTCCTTTGCGACACGAACGCGGACGCTTACTCTGCCGCGCATGTCGCTTACCGCCCTCATCGTCGTGCGCCGCCGCGAGAACCGCGTCAAGTGCAGCATCCAGCCTTTGCGCGGCACGCCGGGGCTGGAGTTCGTCAATTATCCGCTGCGCTCGAAGCCCGACCTGTCGCGGCACATCCTGCTCGCGCCCGAGGCCCCGCCGCTCACGGCCGCCGACGCTGGGCGGCCGCTGCTCCTGCTCGATGGCAGCTGGCGCCACGCCGCGCAGATGCGCAAGGCCATCGGCCCCGTCGAGGCGCGCTCCATCCCCTGCGCCTGGCGGACCGCCTATCCCCGCCATTCCAAGGTGCTCGCCGACCCCGCCGCCGGGCTTGCCACCGTCGAAGCGCTATTTGCCGCCGGCTGCATCCTCGGCCATCGCGACGACACCCTCCTGCGTCTCTATCCCTGGCGCGACCAATTCCTCGAGCTCAATCGCGATCTGCTGTGACCGGTTGTAGTTGGGGGTGGTGTGCGCCGAGTCGGAGACTCGGCCTACAAATCTCTTCACCTCGGGCTGTAGGCCGGGTCTCCGACCCGGCGAGCTCTCTGTTTCCCCGCTTGAATTGACGGTGCGGCGCACCTACGCTGCCGCCCGACGAAAAACGGTCCGGCAGGCAAAGGACGCATACTGATGAACCTGAAATTGTTGATAGTGCTGTCGGCGGCGCTGATGGTTTCTGCCGCTGCGCGGAAGGCCGCGTCGCCCGACCCGACGGTGCGGCCGGCCAGCGCGATCAAGTCCATCACCGCGCAGCGTTGCGCGGCAAACCCGTTGATTGACTCCAAAACTTCGCCGACGCTGGGCGAGAACATCAACGGGCCGTCGGTCATCAAGGTGCCCGCGTGGATCGCCAAGCCGCTCGGGAAATACTACATGTATTTTGCCGACCATCGCGGAAGCTACATCCGGCTGGCCTATGCCGACGCCGTGCAGGGTCCGTGGAAGATTTACGAGCCCGGCACGCTGAACCTCAAACAGATGCACCGGCCCTTCCATGGTCATATTGCCTCGCCCGATGTCCACATTGACGACCAGAAGCACGAACTTCGCATGTACTTCCACGGGCAGGCGCCGGGCGGGCAGAAGACCGGCTTCGCCACCAGCAAGGACGGCCTCACGTTCGTGGCGCAGGACGTCATCCTCGGCGAATTTTATTTCCGCGTGTTCAAGTGGCAGGACTGGTTCTATTCCTTCTCCAAGACCGACTGGGGCGGAGTCCTCGCGCGCTCCAAGGATGGCGTCACGCCGTTCGAGAGCCGCGGCAACCTCATCCCCAAAATGCGGCACTCGGCCGTGCTGCTCAAGGACGACCAGCTGCTGGTCTTCTTCACCCGCGTAAAAGATGAACCCGAGCGCGTCCTCGTTGCCACCGTCACGCTCACGGGCGACTGGAAAACCTGGCAGGATGCGGAGCCCATGGAAGTCATCAAGCCCGAGCAGGACTACGAGGGTATCCGCTATCCGAAAACCTCGAAATCCGGCCCCGCGGTGAAGGTGCAGCAGCTGCGCGACCCGTGCATCTTCCAAGACGATGGCCACACCTATCTCTTCTACACCATCGCGGGCGAGATGGGCATCGCCATGGCCGAGCTGGAGATCGTGATGAAGTCCAAGGCCGAGCTCGCCGCGCCGGGGCTGCCGCGCTGACGGCATGGCGGGCCTGCTCTGGAGGCCCTCGCCCGCCTTTTCCAAACCTTGGAAAAGAGGAAGGTGAGGTTTTCCAAGCCTTGGAAAAACCGAGCGGTTTGGTTTCCAAGGCCTGGAAAACTGCGGCGGTGGCGGCCGGTCAGCGCTTGTTTTCGGCCTCGAGCTCAAGCCGGCCGACGGTGTCGGTGGGGCCGGTGAAGCCGGGGCCGCCGCCGGCCACGTAGCCGTCGCTGCGGCCGGAGGCGTCACGGCTGACCCAGAACGAGTAGAGCGAGCCGTTGCGCAGCGTGAAGCGCAGCCGCACCGGCCGGTCGCGCAGCACCGCCAGAGCGCCGCCGCCAGCCCACGTGATTTCTTCGAGCGTGCTATCGGCCTGTATCGCGCGGCAATTTTTCGCCGTGAATGGTTCGATCGGTTGGCCTGCTTCGTCGAGCATCTCGGCGCGCAGCTCGCCCCCCTTGGCCGCCGCGTTGACGAACAGGTGCGAGCCGGAGAACCGCACGGGCCGGGTCGTCAGCGTGCCCGCGCTGTCGCCGGCATCCAGCGAGGCGAAGCCGTCGCGCCGCAGAAAGGCTACGCCGGTGGAGCCGCGGTCGTAATAGCCGTTGGTGTGTCCTTTGATCTTGGGCTTCTCCGTGTTGCCCTGGAAGCCGATGTAGTAGAACCAGAGCTTGTCGCCGCGGACGCAGCAGAGGTTGCCCAGCGACTGCACGTAGCCGCGGTCCCACACATCGCGGCGCTCGGCGCGGATTGCCGGCTCGCGGTCGGGCCGGGACCAGTGAAACCCGTCGCGGCTGTAGGCAAACTGCAGCTCGGTGATCTTCGGGATGCCGGTCTTCTTGCACTCGGTGTTGGCCGGGCCGAGATGCATCTCGAAGCAGCCGAGCATGATGCTTTCGTAAGCCACGGCGTCGAGGTTATACAGCTGTGCGATGTCGCCGATGGCCGGGTCGGGCGGGTCGAGTTTGTCGGCGGCGGCCCAGATCGCCGGCTCGCCGGGCCGCCACTTCGCACCTTCCAGAAAGTCGTCGGCTTCCCAGTAGTGCCGCGAGCGGCCGCGGAAGGACGAGCGCAGGCTGTAGACCCACTTCTGGCGAAAGGGATTATAGAACATGGTGCTGCGGTCGCCGGTCGGGCCGCTCTTGGTGCGGTTGGTCCAGTGGATGCCGTCCGCCGAGACCATGCTCGTGCCGGAGCTGTCGCGCCCGGGGCCGCGCACGAACATTTTGTATTTCTGCTGCGGGTCCCGCGTCCAGTAATCGAGCACCACGGTCCACGAATCGCAGCGCATGTCGGGCGGCAGCACGCGGTTGGTGCCCTCCTCGATGTCCAGCTGCGGCCGGTCCCAATGCAGGCCGTCGCGGCTCGTGGCGTAGCAGATGGTGTTGAGCCAGCCGGCCTCGTACCAGAGCTTGAACAGTTGCGCGGCGGGGTCCCACCACAGGCCGCCGCTCTTCGGGCAGGCGATGGCGTCGCCGCCGGCGTTGATTTCCAGTTTGGTTTCCGGCTTCAGGATCGGGTTGCCAGCGTATTTTACCGGCTTGTGGAGGGTGCGCTTCAGCCCGGTTTGCTGGATCAGGAAATCGTCCACGAACAGTTGCCGGCCCACGTCGATCGGGATCACGCCGGGCGGCGCGGCCAGATAGGGCACCGGCATCGGCTCGGTGCTGTGCGGGTCGATGTTGCGCGGCGGCCACTCCTCGGGCAGGCGGATGCCGTTATAGAGCAGCTCGCCCTTGTTCTCGCTCCACGGGATGGGCTTGAGGTCCGCCACGGTCGCTTGGGAGAAGCCGACCGGGATGCACCACTTCGTCAGGTGAAACCGCTCGCCGCGTTTCACGACCTTCTGATAGGTGCAGACGCGATCGAAGGTCTGCGTGCCGAACAGCTGGAAGAGCGCCGGCTGCATGACCCGCTCGAAGCCGCGCTGTTCGAGTTGCCTGGCCAGGCTGTTGGCCCGCGGGATCTCCGGGCTGGGCGTCAGCAGCGTCAGCACCCCCTCGGCGGTGCAGCGGAAGTTTTGCTCCTTGATGCTGCTGCGAAGAAACAGTTGCCCTTGCAGGTGGTCGGGGCATTCCTTGACCGTGTACGTGCGGTCGGTATACACCAGCGCGCCCACCCGGAACGTGTCCACCTCGCACGCCGCCAGCGTTTCGATTACGGCGCCAGCGCCGGTCAGCGGCGTCGTGCGCAGGGCAGGGGCGGCAGCATCCGCGCAAAAGGCGGCAGAGGCACAAAAGCACCCCGCGAGGACGGCCTTCAGCAGATTCATTGGGCGGCCGCATGGGTGTTGTTGCATAAGTTCATCCCGTTCGTCAGAAGCTGGAAAGCAGGAGCGCCGAAGGCTCCGCGGCGTGGGCACCGTCCTGCCCGCCGTTGCCGACGGGGAACTGCTCGAGCGCGGCGTGCATGATCTTGAGGCCCTCGTCCGTGTAGCCGCCGCCGAACAGGATGCGGCCGAGCTGGAAGCAGCGCTTGGTATCCTTCTTGAGCGCGTAATGCGCCGGCGTTTCGCGCGTGGCGTGCTCCTTGCACGCGGGGCCGTGGTTGGGCTCGGTCATCGGCGCAATATGCTTGAGCGCGAAGGCCTGGGCCTTGCGCACGGCGGCGTTCAGCTTCTCCTCGCGATAGGCGGGATTGAACTGCTGCAGCTTCATCAATTCTTCTGTCGTGAGCATGAAGTAGCCGAGGATGTCCTTGTTGCCCGGGTCGTTGCCGGTGAGTCCGTAATGCCAGAACCCGTCCGCCAGCTGCGCGGGGATGAGCTGGCTGTAGATACACTTGTCCGCCTTCTGCTTCAGCCGTGCCGCCAGCGCCGGGTCCGTGGCCTGCACATACACGCTGACCATCCCGGCGGCCATGGCGATGGCCGCGCTCTTGTTGACCGGCGAAGGTTTTGTGAGCGGCTCCTTGGGTTCGCCCGTCGTCACATCGATCGTCGCCGCCCACCAGCCGGCCTCGTTCCACGGATAGCGGTCAATCACGGTGGCGATGTAGGTCAGATCGTTCGTGCGTCCGCCTTCCTTGAACAGGATGTAGGCGACGCCCGCCGCATAGTTCCCCAGCGCCGGCGCGCCGCCGCCCATGATCGTCTGGCCGTCGGACTTTTCCTTCTCCTTGATCGCCAGCACACCGAACTTCATCGCGCGCATGTCCTTCAGAACCTGATCCGCCATGCTGACCGCAGCCTTGCGATAGCGCTGCTCGCCGGTGCGTTCGAACATCAGGTAGAAGGTCAGCGCCTCGCTGCCCTCGGCCGTTTTGCCCTTGAGCGGGGCCACCGCGCCATCCGCGCCAAGCAACTGAGTCAGGTGCTTGCGCAAGGTCGCCTGCAACTTCGCCGTGAACAGCTGCATTGGCTCGGCCGGTTGCGGCGTATCGGCGGCGTGCGACGCGACCGCAAGTGTAGCGACAAGAACAAAGGGCAGGAGTTTCACGGAAGCTTTCCTTTGCGCACGGGCAGTTGGTCTTCCAGCGGCCGCTCGCCGCGCAGCAGGCGCGCGCCCTCGCCGGTGAGCCAGAGATAGTGATCGCCGGGCAGCCCCTCGTACGTGAGGAATCTGGATTCGCCGCCGGCGATGGGCTCGTTGGTGCACTTGAAGATCGCGGTGCCTTCGTCCACCTCGTCGAACATCGCCACATAAATCATCGTCGCGCCGGCGCGCTTGGCGGCGACGAACTGCGCCCAGAGGAACTCGCCCTTCAGCCGCGGCACTTGGTTGAACGCCTTGCCATACATGTTGAACCAGCTGAACCCGGGATAGACCACCGGCAGGAAATCGAGCTTGTGCGCGGCGCACCAGGCGAGGTCGGGTTGCCAGATTTTTTCCGCGGTCTTCGTGGCCTGCGCGGGCGTGTGATAGCGGCCGACGCTCCAGGGGCTGACGACATCGGCGAGCGCGATGATCTCGTGCAGCGCGGCATCGGGCATGGCGTCGCGCTTCAGCTCGCGCCAGCCGGTCGGCACGCCGAGCATCACGGCGCAGCCATCCTGCTTGAAAAATTCCACCAGCTGCCGGCAATCGGCGAGCGTATAGGCGCGCTGGTCGTTGAAGCCCACGCCCCACAGCGCGACGAGCGGCCGGCCACGGTGACGCAGATAGGCGGGATCGTTGCCCATGCGCATCCGCGTGCGCAGGGCACGCCAGTCGTCCAGCACCTCCGCCGTGCGGTTGGCGCCGAGGCCGCTGAGGTCATACATCACCGCGTAGGCGCGGCCGTTGAGGTTCGCGCCCTCGCGGCAGTGCGCCAGCACGGTGTTGTTGTGGCGCAGCACGCGCGGGTCGCGCAAGCCGCTGACGAAGCGCTGGACGAACGCGCCATCGATCCCGTAGTCGCGCATCCACTGGAAATGCCGCAGCACGGTGGCCTGCTTGAAGGAGCTGAAGACCTCGGCCGTGCGGCCGTTGGTGAATTTGAAACCCGTGGCGAAGCGCTCGGCGGGGGAAAGCTCGGAGACATCGGGCCAGAGATCGATCTTGGCGTTGCCCGGCGCGAGCGGGCCGCGCTGCTTCGTCCAGTGGACGAGGCCGCGTTCCGCGCCATCGCCCTCGGTGTTGAACCAGCCTTGATAGCCGCACAGCACCTTGTTTGAGAGCGTGCTGGCATCCACGCCACGGACGCTCACGCCGGCATAGGGTTTAAGCGTCGCCGCGAGCACGTCCTCGCGCGTCAGCGGCGCCGCCAGCGCCACGCCCAACACGGCCGCGCCCGCCAGCGATGTCCACAGAAATTTCTTCACGCAACGGCTCCGTTGTTCTTGGGCGAAAACATGGCACGAACGTTAACCGCGCGCTGCGCCGGAGGGAAGCACCAAACGGCGGCGCAGAAGTAGAGGTCCGGGCGCAACGGTCAGAGGCTATCCGGAAGATGAAAAGCAGCCACGGAACATCACGGACCAGCAAGGGTGAAAGAGAGCTGCAGAGGCCCGGCGGGGAAAGCATGTTGCGCGGTCTTTGCGCCGTGTGCGCGGGCATGCCGCCGCTTTGGTTCCGGTCGGTTTGTATGGCGGCAGGCGCGCTCTATCTTCCATGGAATCCGGGGCCACTCTTTGCGGCGGCTTGGCGGCTCAACTTTTCGCGGCCGAGGAAAACAGCGGAGCTATTTTTTCATGAGCACGGCAGCGACGGCGAGGCGGTTGGGAAAATGCTGCTTGCGGCCGCAGGTGTGCGCGAGTTCGTGGACGATCTTGGACCAGATCCGGCCGCAGCGGTTCAGGGTGGGGGGCGGATAGCGGCCGCCACCGGTTGCATCGTGGAAGTCCCGTACGGGTCCATACCCGACAAAATGGAAATGCTCGGGAGGCAGTTCCAGATTGCGGCGGCGCGCATATTCCGTGTAGAAGTCTGGGTTCAGGCGCAGCGTGTCCTGCGGATAGAAGTGCAGGGGCCAGACGCACGGTGTCAACACGACGAGGTTGCCGCCGGGGGCGAGCAGGCGCAGGCAGTTGTCGAGGACGGCGAGCGGCTCGAAGGTGTGCTCCAGCACGTTGAGGATCAGGATGGAGCCGAAGGGTTTGGCCTGGTCGAACACGTTCAGGTTGGCCTCGTGCTCCATGTCGGTGACGAAATCCACACCCGGTCCGGCTTGCAGATCCACGGTCCTGTAACGCAGGCCCGCGCTGTGGACCAGTTCGCGGCAGGTCAGGCCGCCATAGCCCGCGCCAAGTTCCAGCACCGCATCCTTGAGCACATGGCAGGCAATCAGATGTCGGACATACGCGGCATCGTTTTCTGTCATGGAACCACGCCCCTCCTCCTCGCCGTACCCGTCCCTTCCGCGCGCCGGGATTGGTCAGCCCGCGAGAATGGTCAGGATTTCGTCCGCCGTCGCGGCCTGCAGCAGGCGCTCGCGGATCGCGGGATCGTTGAGCTGGCGGCTGATTTCGGCGAGAAACTGGATGTGCGGTCCGGTGCGGTTCGTCGGGGAGAGCGTCATCACGAAGATGCGCGCGGGCAGGCCGTCGAGCGAATCGAACTCCACGCCGGCGTGCTTGATGCCGAAGGCGGCGACGAGCTCTTCGACCGAATCGGTCTTGCCGTGCGGAATGGCGATGCCGCACTGCATGCCCGTGGACATCTTCTTCTCGCGCTCGAGCACGGCGCGCAGCGCCTCGATGCGATCCTTGATCTTGCCGGAAGAGACGAGCAAATCCACCAAGTTTTCGATAATGCCATCCTTGGTGGTGGCTTTCAGTTCCGGCGCAATCGTTTCAAGTTTTAGCGCTTTTTTGAGATTCATCGCAGACCCCGCGCCACGGGGCGATATTGCGGGGAAAGCCCCCGCCGCGTCAATACCGAAACCCTTTCGCTGCAGAAAAGAAACACCAAGACGGTTTTTGCTTGTCTCGGGGGGTGGTTAAGTAACATACTTAAATAACGATGGACGATGTCCACCCATCGTGCGAGAGCGAAGGAGCATGCGATGCAGCGAAACATGATGTGCCTGCTGTTTCTGGCGGCAGGTCTGGCGGGTGCCGCGGTGCCGCCGGCCGCGGAACCTTTCCCGCTGGCGCATGTGCGCCTGCTGGACGGGCCGTTCAAAGACGCGCAGGAACGCGACCGCAAATATCTGCTCGACCTCGATGCCGACCGGCTGTTGCACAATTTCCGGGTCACCGCCGGGCTGCCCTCGACGGCGGAGCCGCTCGGAGGCTGGGAAGCGCCCAAGTGCGAACTGCACGGTCACTTCACCGGCCATTATCTTTCCGCCTGCGCGTTGATGTATGCGAGCACCGGCGACAGGCAGCTCAAGGCCAGGGCCGGCTACCTCGTCGCCGAACTCGCCAAGTGCCAGGCGGCGCTGCCGGCCAAGGGTTACAACAAAGGTTTCCTCTCGGCCTATTCCGAGACGTTCTTCGACCGCGTGGATGCGTGCAAGCCGGTCTGGGCGCCGTACTACACGCTGCACAAAGTCATGGCCGGCCTGCTCGACGTCCACCAGCTCTGCGGCAATCCGCAGGCGCTCGACGTGCTCAACCAGATGGCCGACTGGCTTTCGTTCCGCATCGGTCGCTTGAGCCACGAGCAGCAACAGAAGGCGCTCGGCTGCGAACACGGCGGCATGAACGAGGTGCTCGCGAATCTCTACGGCGTTACCGGCCATCCCGCCCACCTCAAGCTGGCGCGTGCGTTCAACCACGAAACCATTTTCGAGCCGCTGGCCAAGGGCGAGGACCAGCTCAACGGCAAGCATGCCAACACCCAGATCCCGAAGGTCATCGGCGCGGCGCGCGAGTTCGAGCTGACGGGCGAGCCGGCGTTGGGCGCGGTCGCCTCCAACTTCTGGAAATTCGTCGCGCTCGACCGCTCCTACTGCATCGGCGGCCACAGCGATAGCGAGCATTTCTTCCCGCTGGCGGATTTCGCCAGGCACCTCACGCCGGTGACGGCCGAGACCTGCAACACCTACAACATGCTCAAGCTCACGGGCCACCTGTTCGCGTGGCAACCCGCGGCGCGCACGATGGACTTCTACGAGCGCGCGCTGCTCAACCACATCCTCGCCTCGCAGGACCCGCGCACGGGCATGATGATCTACTTCGCCACGCTCAAGCCGGGGCACTTCAAGAGCTACAACACGCCCAACGA
The DNA here is from genome assembly GCA_903912445.1 of uncultured Lentisphaerota bacterium. Lineage (GTDB taxonomy): Bacteria > Verrucomicrobiota > Kiritimatiellia > CAIQIC01 > CAIQIC01 > DP16D-bin41. Next base: position 44,974 of record CAIWHP010000197.1, on the reverse strand, counting down.
CTCCTTCTGGTGCTGCACCGGCACGGGCGTCGAAAATCACGCGCGCTATGGCGAGCTGATCTACGCCCACAGCGCCGCTGCGCTCTACCTGAATCTCTTCATCGCGGCCGAGCTGACGTGGCAGGAAAAAGGACTCGTCGTGCGCCAGGAGACGAAATTCCCGGAGAGCGATGCGACGCGGCTGTCGTTCAAGTGCGCGCAGCCGGTCAAGCTCGCGCTGAAAATCCGGCATCCGTTCTGGGCCAAGGACATCGTTGTCACCATCAACGGCGCCGCGGCCGCGGTGCAGACCGGTGCCGAAGGGTATGCGACGCTCGAACGCGAGTGGCAGGATGGCGACGTGGTGGAGGTGCGGCTGCCGATGACATTGCGCGTCGAGCCGCTGCCCGGCGCCCCGAAGCTTGTTGCGCTCTGCTACGGTCCCCTCGTGCTGGCGGGCGAACTTGGCAAGGAAGGCCTGGACAAGGTGAACCTCTATATGGGCCGTCAACTCGACCTCGCCGGCAGCCCTACGCCTGAGGTGCCGGTGTTGATGTGCGCTCCGGCCGATCTGCTCCAGCATGTCGAGCCGGTCGCCGGCCGGCCGCTGACGTTCCGCACGCGCAACATCGGCCGGCCCAGCGATGTGACGCTATCGCCCTCCTGGCAGCTCCACCACCAGCGGCTCAACGTCTATTGGCAGCTGTTCACCGAGGCCGACTGGCAGGCGAAGCAGGCGGCCCACGCCGCCGCCGAAGCCGCGCGCAAGCAGTTCGAAGCCCGCCTGCTGGACGAGGTCCGCCCCGGCGAACAGCAATCCGAGACCGACCACAGCTACAAGGGCGACAAGACCCGCACCGGCTACCTCCACGACCGTTCTTGGCGCGATACCCGCACGTGGATCAGCTATGTCGTCAAGGTGGCGCCCGACCAGCCGATGACGCTGCGCTGCTCCTACTGGGGCAGCGATGGTGGCCCGCGCACATTCGACATCCTCGTGGATGGCGAGAAGATCGCCACGCAGAAACTGGCCAGGAACAAGCCCGACAAGTTTTTGGATGCGGATTATCCGCTCCCCGAAAAACTGACGCACGGCAAGCAGCAGGTCACGGTGAAGTTTCAGGCCCATCCCAACCATATTGCCGGCGGCCTCTTCGGCGTGCTGCTGCTGAAGCCGGACCCCACCGCGGCGATGAAATAACGTTGCCAGGCCCTGGAAAAGTTTCCGACGTTTTTTCCAAGGCTTGGGGAAACAGGCATCCCCAAGCGTCCAAGCCTTGAGCTTGCGCCATAAACAGGACGCCAACTGGTCGTCGGCACCGGTCGCAGACCGCCGCCACAGAAGATTTCCGTTGCGGGCGGGGCTTTCCAGCCCCGCGAACCTCACCACAACACGGCCGCGGGGCTGGACAGCCCTGCCCACAAAGAAGCTGAAGAAACGATTCCCGCCGCGGAAGGTTTTTCCCTGCATTCACGAAGACGGTGTGCTAAAACCGCCACGCTATTTTCAACCGGAGCCACGCGGATGCACTGCAAAAAAATCGGCGGGATGTTGTTGGCGGGCTGTCTGTGGCTGGGCGCGCCGGCGCAGGGGGCCGATGTGCCGCAGCTGGTGCCGGTGGTCGTTGCGCCGCGCGCGGCGCCGGCCGTGCGCCTCGCGGCGGTGGAGCTCTCCGGTTACCTCCAGCAGCTTTATCCCGCGGCGCATTTCATCGTGACCGCCACCGCGCCGGCCGCCGGCCCGCTGGTCCGCGTCGGGCTCGCGGCCGATCCCGAGCTCAGCGACGGCACGCCGCCGCCGACGGTGGCCGATAGTTTCAAAGTTTTCACCAAGACCGAAAATGGGCGCGCCGTCGGCGTGGTCGCGGGCGCCGACCCGCGCGGCGCGCTCTACGGCGTCTATGCGCTGCTCGAAAAACTCGGCTGCGGTTTCTATCTCTCCGGCGACGCCGTGCCGCCGCCGCGCGCGGGCGCGTTCAGCTTCGAGGGCTGGAAGCTGGCCGACGCGCCCCTGGTGCCCGACCGCCTCGTGTTCGACTGGCATAACTTCCTGAGCGGCTGCTCGACCTGGAACCTGCCGGACTGGCAGGCGTGGATCCGGCAGGCGCAGAAGCAGCGCTTCAGCGCGGTGATGGTCCACGCCTACGGCAACAACCCGATGGTCAGCTTCACCTTCAACGGCCAGACCAAGCCGGTCGGCTATCTCTCCACCACGGCCCGCGGCCGCGACTGGTCCACGATGCACGTCAACGATGTGCGCCAGCTCTGGGGCGGGGCGGCGTTTCAGCAGCCGGTCTTCGGCGCCGACGCGGCGCAGGGACCCGAGGAGCAGCGGGCCGCCGCGGCGCGGCAGCTGATGCAGGGTGTGTTCGCCTATGCCGGGGAGCGCGCGATGGAGGTCTACTTCGCGGACGATGTGGACACCGGCTCGGCCAATCCGCAGGAGCTGATCCGGACGCTGCCGGAGTCGGCGCGCTTCGCCGTCCAGACGAAGGCCGGCGGCATGACCGGGGTGCGCGGCGAAGGCGACCACACGTTCTGGCTGGCGAACCCGGAGACGCCGGAGGGCTATGCCTACTACAAGGCGCAGGTGGCGGCGCTGCTCGCAGACTATCCGCAGATCACGACGCTGGTGGTGTGGTTCCGCGGCGGCGGCACGCCGTGGATGGATGTGAAGCTCGCCGAGCTGCCGGCCAGCTGGCAGGCGGAGTTCAACGCGGCGGTCGCCCAGAAGCCGGAGGCGGCGAAATACTGGCACGCCCACAACCTGCTCGCGATCGGCAAGATCGCGCGCGCCTTCGACCGCGCGCTCAAGGAGCTGGGCCGGGACCGCGTGCAGCTCGCGGCGGGCACGTGGAACTTCGCGTTCCTCCCGGGCGCCGATCTGTTCCTGCCGCCGCACGTCAAGCTCATCGGCCTCGACTACGGCGTGCTCCACGACGACTCGAAGCTCGGCACCGCGGAAAAGCGGCAGCTCCTGGCCAAGGTCGGCGCGCACCGCGCCGTCCTCCCCGTGATCTGGGCGCACCACGACGACGGCAACTACATCGGCCGGCCTTATACGCCGTTCCCCGATTTTTATGCAAAGCTGACCGAGGCGAAGGCCTGCGGCTACGGCATCATCCACTGGACCACGCGGCCGCTGGACCTGTACTTCAAGAGCCACGCCGAGCAGGTCTGGGCGGCGACCCAGGACCGGCCGCTGCGCGCCACGTGCGACGACATGGCCGCGCGGGAGTTCGGCGCGCCGCTGGGCGCCTACCTCGAGCGGTGGGTCACCGAGGCGCCGAAGTTTGCACGCGAGACGAGCGACCACTTCATCGACCGGCCGCTGACCAACGTCGCCGCGGTCGTCGCCGGCTGCGCCGAGCGGCTGCAGCTGCTCGCCGCGGTGGACCTGGCGCAGCTGACAATGGCGCAGCGCAACCGCGTGAACTATTACAAGGGCCTGGAAGAATTCACCCGTGCCTTTTTCCTGAATCACGATGCGTTCCAGCGGGCGCAGGCGCTGCTGAAGGCCGGCGACCTCGCCGGGGCGCGCGCGGCGATGGCGGCGTGCCAGCCGGAATTCGTGATCGCACAGTTCGCGCAGTTCAGCGCGCTCGGCGGCATGACGCGCGGCGAACAGGGGCTGGTCGTTTCGCTGAACACGCGCTGGCTGCCGCACATCGTGCGCCTGCGCCAGCAACTCGGCCTGGAAGCCATCCGCTATGCCTTCGGGCCGACCTCGCACGATCCGCTCGCGCAGGCCTCGGGGCGGTTCACGTTTCACATCGATGCCGGCCGCCGCCTCTGGCAGACCCTTGGCGCGGAGGAGACGGGCGCGGAGGCCTTTGGCGCACCGGGCGCCGCCGTGGAGCGCAGCGGCATCGAGAGCACCAACCAGATCGTCGTGGCGCTCCGGCCGATCGTGGGCGGGCGCAAGGACGGCGCGGTCGTGCCCGCGGGCGCCTACCGCGTGCGGCTGACCATGCGCGATCCGGTCTCGACCGCGGCGGGCCAGCGCGTGTTCCGCATCACCGCGGCCACGTCCGGCGCCGACGGACTGTACGCCTGCGAGCCGGAGCGCGCGCGCTATCTGCGCCTGGCCTGCCGCGGCAACGCGCAGAACGACTGGAACAGCATCGAGGAGGTCACGTGCGCCGCGTTCGCGAAGGACGCGTCCGGGTCCTGGGTGACCGCCAGCCATGCGCTGCAGGAGTACCCCGCCGCCGCAGCCGCCGATGGCCGGGCCGACACGCGCTGGGCCACGCGCGGGCGCGATGAGTGGCTTCAGTTCCGGCTCGATCCGAACGTGCCGGTGGACCAGCTGGAGATCGCCTGGTTTGGCGGCGCGGCGCGCCAGCCCCAGTTCGAGGTGCAGGTCAGCGACGACGGCCAGCAGTGGCGCGCCGTAAAAAATTTCCGCCCGGCGGAGGCGGCGTCCGCCGCGCCGGAGCAGTGCTTAGACCTTTTCAAAGCGACCGGCGTGACGGGCCGCGTGTTCGAGCGCATCTGGCCGGTCCGGCTCACGCGGCCCGGCTGGGTGACCGTGACGCTGACGCCGGTGACCGGCAAGGCGCTGCTCTGCGGCGCGGTGCTGGAACCGGTGACGAAACCTTGAGGACCCCATGCCCGACAACAACCTGATCCTGGCCTTGGACTATGGCGGCACCAAGCTGATGGCAGCGACCGTGCGCGTCGGCGAGCGCCGCTGGCTCGCACTGGAGCGCAGTGTCTCGCCGCCGCAGCACGATGGCGACTACGAGCGCGCCACGATGCTCGCGCTCGCCCGCCGGCTGCTCGGCGGCGTCCGGCCCGCGGCCATCGGCGTCAGCTTCGGCGGCCCGGTGGACAGCGCCGGCCGGCTTGTCTTTCTTTCCCACCACATCCCCGGCTGGGAAAATGTTCCGCTCTGCGACCAGCTGGAGGCGGCGTTGGGCGCGCCCGCCGCGATGGCCAACGACGGCAACGCCGGCGGGCTGGGCGAGTACGCGTTCGGCGCGGGCGCGGGCTGCGCGAGCCTGTTGTATGTCACGGTCAGCACCGGCGTCGGCGGCGGCTGGGTGTTCGACGGGAAGATTTTCGCCGGCGCCGACGGCATGGCGGGCGAGATCGGTCATACGATTGTCGATCCGCGCGGCCCGCGCTGCGTCTGCGGCCAGCACGGCTGCGTGGAGGCCATGGCCTGCGGGCCGGCCTTCGCCGCCGTGGCCCAGGCGCGCCTGCGCGCCGAGCCGGGCGCGGGCGCCAAGTTGCGCGAGCTCGCGGGCGGCGACGTGGGGCGTGTCACCGGCGAACTCGTGGCGCGCGCGGCGCAGGCGGGCGACGAGCTGGCCGCCGAGGTGTTGACCGCGGCCGCGCTCGCGCTCGGCTTCGGCATCGGTTCGGCGCTCACCCTGCTCAATCCGGAGCGCGTGGTCGTGGGCGGCGGCGTTGCGAAATCCGGCGCGGACTACTGGGCCGCCCTGCGCGCGGCGGCGCGCGACCATGCGCTGCCGCAGACGCGGGTCGAGGTGGTGCCCGCCGCGCTCACCGATGATGCGCCGCTCTGGGGCGCGGTCGCGCTCGCGCAAAATCTATTGAAATGAAAAGCAGCTGAAGCATCAACCAAAGGAGCAAGCCATGACGCAACCGAAGCAGATCAGTCGCCGCACGCTGTTGAGGGCCGGGTTCGGTGCCGGGGCCGGGTTGTTGATCCTGCCGTTCAGCCGCGCGCGCGGGGCGGAGTCGCCCAACAACAAGCTGAACATCGCCGCAATCGGCGTCGGCGGCCGCGGCGCGGGCGACCTCGCCGGCGTCAGCAGCGAGAACATCGTGGCGCTCTGCGACCTGAACGCGAACAACCTCGCCGCCGCCGCTAAGAAATACCCGAACGCCAAGACCTATGTGGACTGGCGCCAGTGCCTCGAACACAAGGGCCTCGATGCGGTGGTCTGCGCCACCACCGACCACACGCACGCCTTCATCAACATCTGGGCGATGAACCGCGGGTTGCACGTCTACTGCGAAAAACCGCTCGCCAATTCCGTGCAGGAGGCGCGGCTCGTGCGCGAGACCTACCTGAAGCACAAGGGCAAGCTCGCCACGCAGATGGGCACGCAGATTCACGCCAGCGACAACTTCCGGCGCGTGGTGGAGCTGATCCGCGACGGCGCGATCGGCACGCCGCAGGAGGCCCGCGTCTGGTGCAGCCGCCTCCCCAAGGGCGGCGCCTATCTGCCCGCGGAGCCGGTGCCGCCGCACCTGAACTGGGACCTCTGGCTCGGGCCGAGCCGCGAGCATCCCTACAATGCCGGCTACATGGGCGGCTGCCTCGCGTGGAACCGCTTCTGGGATTTCGGCAGCGGCCAGATCGGCGATATGGGCAGCCACATGATGGATCTCGCCTGGTGGGCGTTCGACCTGCGCTTCCCGACCTCGTGCGAGGCCACCGGCACGCCGGTCAATCCCGACACCTGCCCCGAGTGGCTCACCGCGACGTGGGAGCATCCCGCGACCGACAAGCGGCCCGCCGTGAAGGTCTACTGGTATGACGGCGGCAAGAAGCCCGGCATGCCGAACAGCGCATTCGATCGCGAGAAGTTTTTCAAGGGCCACATCTTCAAGGGCACCGAGGGCACGCTCGTGGCCGACTACGACCTGCGCATCCTGGTGCCGAAGAGCAACATGACCAAATACCGCACGCCCACGGAAGCGAACCTGATCCCGGCCTCGGTCGGCCATCACCAGGAATGGATCAACGCGTGCAAGACCGGCAGCCCGACGCTGTGCAACTTCGACTATGCCGGCACGCTCATCGAGCACAACCTGCTCGCGCTCGTCGCCTACCGCACCGGCAAGAAGCTGCAGTGGGACGCGGCGAACCTCAAGGCCACCAACTGCCCCGAGGCCGACCAGTTCATCCGCAAAACCTACCGCGACGGCTGGACCCTGAACGGATAAAAGGAACAGAACGATGACCACCCAAACCCGACGCCAATTCCTGATGACCACGGCCGCCGCAGGCGCCTGCGCGCTCTGCACCAGTCGCGCCGCCGCGCCGAAGTTCAAGACCACGCTGAAGACGGCGCTGATCCGCGGCCTGCCCGACGAGAAGAGCCTGGCGGAGCTGAAGGCGGCCGGCTACGACGGCATGGAATGTTCCGTGTGGGACACCACGCCGGAGAAGGCCGCCGCCGCGCGGGCGCTCGCCGAAAAATGCGGGCTGAAAATTCACAGCGTCTTGCGCGGCTGGGCGCAGTTCAACGACGAAAAGAAATTCGACGAGGGGCTCAAGTCGGTCGAGACCGCGCTGCGTGCCGCGCAGGCCTACGGCGCCGACGCGCTGCTGCTCGTGCCCTGCCGCATCGGTGGCAGCGGGACGAAGCTGCCCAAGCCGCGCGAGTTCCAGTTCGAGTTCGAGGCCAAGACCGGGCGCATCACGAAGGCCGTGGCCGGCGATAACGAACCGTACGCCGATTACATCAAGGCGCACAACGTCGCCATCGATGCCACGCGCAAGGCGTTCGAGCAGCTCATCCCCGTCGCCGAGAAGACCGGCGTCGTCATCGCGCACGAGAACGTCTGGAACAATCTCTGGGTCAAGCCGGAGATTTTCGCGAACTTCGTCGGCAGCTTCCAGAGCCCGTGGCTGCGCATCTACTTCGACATCGGCAACCACGTCAAGTACGCGCCGGCGGAGGAGTGGATCCGCACGCTCGGCAAGCTGATCGCCAAGTGCCACGTCAAGGACTTCAAGCTCAACGACGCGCCCGGCGGCGACGGCAAGTTCGTCAATATCCGCGACGGCAGCGTCAACTGGCCGGCGGTCCGCGCCGCGCTCGAGATGATCGGGTACAGCGGCTGGGTGACCATCGAGGGCGGCAACCTGACGCCCGCCGAGCACCGCCAGCGCCTCGGCCAGATCATCGCCGGCGCCTAGCCGGCGCGGGCGGGAGCGGGCAGCCCGGGGCTTGATAAACAGCGCGCCGGATAAATGAGCCGGTGCACGCCAGCAGCCTGGGCGACCTCGCCAAAGTTTTTGCTGCCTGCCGGCCCTGATCTTCGAAGTTGCCTGCAGAGCCCAGCGAACCCTGTGGGGCCGGTCAAGGGCATGGGCTGGGATGCTGGATTGTACAAAGGCGGTATACTGCCAAACATTAAAATGCGACTGCGACTGCCGTCGGCTGTCGTGCGGCATATACCCAGGAGCGCTTGCAACTAAAGCATGCCTTCCGATGGAGGAGGGGGCATTTAAAAGGCTGCCCTTTTGAGCGAAAACAGTTCTAATCAGCGCGAGCCCAATATCATGATAAAAAATGCCAGCCATAGAATCCTGCTAACCACCGTATGCAAGCCATACGGCATCACTACCAAGGATGCCGAGGCCATCGGCATGCAAATGGAGTTGCTGAACAACCAGCTCACCCGCGAGCAGCATGTGCATTCTCCACGGGCCAGTTTTTGGACCTTTCCTCTTTATTTTTTGGCGGAGAACATCTCCGTGCCCGCCACCGTGCTGGACTTTCCGGCGTGGCGGGAGTTCAAGCGGGAGTTGACCCACGGCTACACGCATGTCGGGCTTTCCTTCATTCAGACGAACGTGCTAAAGGCCAAACGCATGGCCGAGTACATCCGCGCTCATTACCCGGCCACCAAGATCATCCTGGGAGGTTATGGCGCAGGCCTTCCGGATCTTGCGGCGCTTGTGCCGCATGATGCGGTGTGTCACGGCGAAGGTATCCGCTGGTTGCGAACCTATTTTGGCGATGACCCGGGGGCGCCGCTGCGGCATCCGCTCATGCAAGGCGTGGTCCGTAAACATGTCTACGGACTGCCCGGAAATTCGACCGATAGTGCGGTTATCTTTCCGGGACTGGGCTGCATGAACGGCTGCTTTTTCTGCGCCACGTCGGCCAAATTCGGGGGGCAGTACATACCCCTGTTGGACACGGGCAGAAGTGTTTTCGAACATTGTCGCGAGGCCGAGGGAAAGCTTGGTGTGCGGGAGTTTGCGGTCATCGACGATAACTTCCTCAAGATGAAAGACCGGGCGCGCGATTTGCTGCGGGAAATGGAACGCCACGGCAAGCGCTATCATTTCTGGATCTTCGCCTCGGCAGAAATCATCGTGGAATTCGGCGTTGATTTTCTGGTGCGGCTCGGGGTCAACGCCGTGTGGATGGGCTTGGAGACCCAGGCGGATATCTTCGGAAAGTTGCGGGGCATCGATGTGCGCAGCCTGGTTCGCGAACTGCAAGCCAAGGGCATCTCCGTCATGTCGTCCTCCATCCTCTTCATGGAACACCACGACCGGCAGAGCCTGCAGGCGGACATCGAGTGGGCCGTGGGCATGGATACCGACCTGCATCAGTTCATGCAACTCACTCCCTTGCCCGGCACGCCACTCTACGAGCAGTATAAGAACCAGAACAAGCTGATCCCCGAATTTCCGTATACCCGCTTGAGCGGCCAGAATGCGTTGGCGTTTTATCACCCCCACTTTCGTTCGGACGAAGCCCGGGAACTGACGCGGGCGGCCTTCCGGCGCAAGTACGACGTCGGGGGGCCGGGCCTTGTCAATATGGCGCGCACAGCACTCGACGGCTACGAGCGCGCCCGGCAGGATGTCGCCTTACGCCACACCCAAGGGCTCGCTTGGAATGCGGAGACCCTGCGGTACGAGCGACAGGACGGCGGCGCGGAAGACGGTTACATGCTGGGGCGCGTAAACTTTCTATACCAGCGGGCCAGGGAGTTTCGTCCGCTCCTGCTGAGCGCCTGGTTGTTCAGCCCCAACCGCGCGGTGCGGCGGAAGTGTTGGCACCTCGTGCAACGCCATCGCCGTGTGTTCGGCCGGCCTTCGGCCCGGGAAAGGTTTGGCACCGGTCTGTTGGTGGTGACGGCGACGGTCGAGTTCTGCCGACATCTGCTGTGCCGGGCCATGGGCCGGGAAGCTGTCATCCGGCAGCCAGCCTCCCGTCGTTTTGAGTATGTGGGACCGGTCGGGGCGCGCCAGAAAGCCGTGCACACGTGATCCGCCTGGGTCTCTGCTGCACTTTTCTCAACGAACCCATCCACTTCAAAACCACCACCGCCACGGCCGTCTTGCGCTTGACGCGCACGGCTGCGCTCGAAAAACTGGCCGCGCTGTGCCTCCATAATGGAGCCGCGCTTTTGCGCGCTCTGGAGTACTGTGCGGCCCACGGCATCGGCGACTTCCGGATCAACAGCCAGATTCTTCCCCTGCGGACCCACCCCCAGGCGGGCTATCGCGTGGACGAGCTTCCGCATGCGCAACAGATCCGGTCCGTTTTCCGGCAGTGCGGAAGGTATGCACAAGAGCATGGCCTCCGGCTCACGTTCCACCCCGACCAGTTCGTCGTCCTCAACTCGCCGCGCGCGGCGGTGATCGCCAGCTCGATTGCCGAACTGGTCTACCAGGCGGAGGTGGCGGAGTGGGTGCATGCCGATGCGATCAACATCCATGCGGGGGGCGCCTATGGCGACAAGCCGGCGGCGCTGGCGCGGCTCCGCCAGACGTTGCAGCAGTTGCCCGCCCGTGTGCGCCAGCGCCTGACGCTGGAAAACGACGACCGAATCTATACCCCGCGCGATCTGCTGCCCTTTTGCCGGTCGGAACAGGTGCCCTTGGTCTATGATGTGCATCACCATCGATGCCTGCCGGATGCCTACACCGTGGCGCAGGCCACCGAACTCGCGCTAGCCACCTGGAACCGGCCACCACTGTTCCATATTTCAAGCCCGAAAGCCGGATGGGGGAATCCCCAGGCCGGTCGTCATCACGACCATATCAATCCCCGCGATTTCCCTCGCGAGTGGCTGCGTCTGGATTGCACCGTTGAAGTCGAGGCCAAAGCCAAAGAGGTGGCCGTGGCCCGTCTGGCCGGCTACCTGCGGAAACGCGGCGCGATGGCAAGCGGCAAGCCGTTGGTGTGAACCTTGCAAAAGGGCAGCCGGTGGGTTAGTAACAGAATTATGACTGGCATGATGCTGACCACAGCGGCGGTGATTTTCGTCTTTGTGAACTTGGTTCACCTGTTGGCGCTTTGGAAAAAGGACAACGGTATCATGGACGGAGCCTGGGGGCTTGGCTTCATCTGCGTCACCTTGGTCACACTCTGGATGGCGGACGGCCTCGATATGCGCCGGCTTTTGCTCGGGACGCTCGTGCTGGTGTGGGGCCTGCGGCTCGCACTGCACATCTTGATCCGCAACGCTGGTCGCGCCGGCGAAGACTTCCGCTACCGGAACTGGCGCGAAACCTGGGGCCGCTGGTTCTATGTCCGCAGTTACTTCCAGATCTACATGCTTCAGGGCTTTTTCATGTTCATCGTGGCCGCCCCCATCCTGTTCGTCAATGCCCGCCGCGGTGGCCCACTCGGCTTGCTGGACGGGATCGGCGCTGCCGTATGGCTGACGGGCTTTCTCTTCGAGGCTGTTGGTGATTTCCAGTTACTGCGCTTCATGAAGGACCCTGCCAACAAGGGCCGCGTCATGCGCTACGGGGTGTGGCGATACACGCGCCATCCCAACTATTTCGGTGAAGCGACGCTTTGGTGGGGCTGCTTCCTGCTAGCCCTCAACGTGCCCGGCGGGTGGTGGGCGCTGATCAGCCCGCTCGTCATTGACTGGCTGCTGCTCTATGTGTCGGGGATTCCCATGCTGGAGGCCAAATATAAAGACCGGCCCGAGTATCAGGACTATCAGCGGACCACCAGCGCATTCTTCCCGTGGTTTCCGCGAAAGCCGTGATGCGTAAAGCTTTCAATTTCGCGCTGTTTCAGGCGGGCTGGTTCGCCTGCGTACTCGGCGGCGCTCACGGTCTGCCCGGCGTCGCTGTAGCTACGGCAGGCGCAGTCATCGGTGTGAGCCTGTGCTGGTTTAGCGCCGACCGCATGAGCGATGTGCGCCTGCTCTTGATGGTCGCGCTGATCGGGTTTTGTGTGGACAGCATCAATCTTTGGCTGGGCGTGTTTGCGCTGATCGGAACCCCACGTTTTCCCCACCTGTGTCCGGTATGGTTGGTGGCGCTCTGGGCAGTGTTTGGAACGACCCTGCGTGGGTCACTGCATTGGCTGGCGGGACGCTACGTGTTAAGCGCCCTGTTGGGCGCAGTGGGTGGGCCGCTGAGCTACGTGGGCGGGGCGAAACTGGGTGCGGTGACCATGCCCTTGGACCACCCCTTCAGCGTGCTGGTCTTGGCTGCGATGTGGGCGACTGTAGTTCCCTTGTTGGTTTGGTTGGCACACCGCCGGCCGCTGCGTCCGCAACAGGAGAAGGAGCCGCAATGATCGGAAGCTACAAGGCCTGGAGCCTCTGGGGCGCACTGCTCTCCGCCAGTCTGCTCCATGCGGAGACACTGCCTGCCCCGTTGAGGGAGGTGCAGCCTGAACTCCGTCCGAGCGGCGCGACGACGCTCCGCTGGTTCGGAATAAAGATCTACGATGTTGCGCTGTTCGCTCAGGAAATACCCTATACAAGTAACGGCACCGCCGTGTTAAGCATTCGCTACGATATCTCTATCAAACATCACCGGCTGCTGGAGACCACGCTCCAAGAGTGGCAGCGCCTAGGTCAAGGCACGGAAACCCAGCGCACACAGTGGATCAAGCAGCTCGACAAGCTCTGGCCTGATCTCAAACCCGGCGACCGTTTGACAGCCTTCAAGCGCCGAGATGGACCGACTCAATTCTACTTCGACGACCGATTGCTTGGAGAAATTTCCGACCCCGCTTTCGGGCCAGCCTTCTTCGCCATCTGGCTGGATCCGAACTGCCGCTATCCAGCTGTGCGGAAAGCGTTGCTGGGAGAAAAAAGAAAATGAGCGAAAGGGACGAGGCACCCATGAAGAGATTCCTCTGTCTGATTAGTGCGGGTTTGATCTGCGGTGGCTGCGCAGCGGTCGACCCGCACCACTACGCCAAAGAACAGCCCGTCCTCGACCTGAGCCGCTACCTGGATGGCCCGCTGGAAGCCTGGGGCATGTTTCAAGACCGGAAGGGCGCCGTGGTGAAACGGTTTCGCGTGAAACTGGTTGGCACGTGGAGCAATCAGGTGGGCCGACTGGAAGAGGACTTTGTTTACTCCGACGGCACCACGCAGCGGCGCGTCTGGACGATCACCCGGGTGGACGCACATCACTACACCGGCACGGCCGACGACGTGGTGGGTGTCGCGCAGGGTGAGGCGTTTGGCAATGCCCTGAACTGGCGCTACACGCTGGCGTTGCCAGTCGGCAAGAAGGTGTATAACGTGAGGTTCGACGACTGGATGTTTCTGATGGACGAGGAAGTGATGCTCAACCGCGCTGTCATGAGCAAATGGGGTTTCCGGCTGGGCGAGGTGACGCTCGGATTCCGGAAGCTGCGCAGCGAGAAGTGAGCGCTGTCAGACCATTACCGTGAGATAGCAGGTATAAAGTTGGCTGCGAAGAGTTGGCTTGAGCATAGAGCCAGCCGTCGCCCACCAAGGAGCGGACCCGCGCGGTCTCCCGCAAGAACGGTGTCAGGGCAGGCCGGGGATTGCAGGATCATCTTCGCATCGCGGGAAACCGTCACGTTGCGTTGGTGCCAGTCCGGAGATTAACCCCACTTGCCCTTGCCCATGTGTCCCTGAAGTTCCGTCATGGAGAGTTTCATGATCTCGTAGGCGTGCGCCAGCGACTTCTTGAACACATCCACGCAGCCGGCATCCAGGTTGTCCTTGACGCCGTCTTTGCACGCCAGTTCCATTGCGCGAGCCAGGGTAATCATCTGCGCGTGTAGCATGTTGGTGTGGCGCGACCGCTCCACGAGCGTGGCCGCCACCTCGTCCAGCAGCGCGCACGTCTCCTTCGGGGCACCGCACTTCGGGCACTTCTCCGGAGCGCCGTCGCCGTCATGTATGAAACCGCATCCGCTGCATTTCCATTTTTCCATGTGTCAGATACTCCTCTTGTGATTTGTCCACTGAACGCGGCCTTGTCCCTCGTTCACACTCCAGCCCATCGGGTAAACACCGCGAGGGGAATAGTGATCGCCGACGTGGCACACCTTATCAGGCCGCATGCATGACCTCCACCCTCAGAACGTCACCACCATCCCCACCACGGCGTAGTGGAAGAGCGAGAAGGTGTAGACCTTGTCGTTATCCGCGCCGCCTTCCAGAATCCGGTAACCCGCCTTCAGGGATACTTGGTCATTCAGCGGGGCCACCACGGCGAGGAGCACATCCTCCGCTCGGCCCTGAGGGGCGGCCAGCGCGTCGCCGTCCAGAACGACGCGCAGCGACGGATGTGCGAACCACGTGGCGCTGAAGCTGAGCAGCGGAACGAAGCCAAGGTCGGTATTCTCAGACTCCTTTCCTCCGCCTTCCAACCGGATGGCCGCGTCGCGCACTTTGGCCGCCACGCCGGCGCGGAACTGAAACTTCGGCGAGTCATAGAAGAGATAGCGGTATGTGAGGCGGTACGAGTTGAACCGGAACGTGGATTCAAGGGGCGTGCCCGCTGGAAATGTCGTACCGTTGAAATCCACGGCGCGGTCCAGCGTACCGTCGGATCGCATCGTCAGGAAAGCCGCCAGCAGGCCGAGGTCATGCTTGTCGGCCAGCGTCACGGTGTAGCGGGCGCGGAAAGCGGGGAAGGAGTCCGCGGATAGGTCCTTCGTCAGCGACAGCTTCGTGCCCGAATCGCCCGGGATGCGCACGTCGTTGTAGCCGGGGAACACCCAGCCGCCCTCGATGTCAAAGGACTGTGTCGGCCCGGCCATGGCAGCAGCTCGAGCGAAGCACAGACTGAGCACGAACGCCAGCAGCAGTTGTTTCATGTTAGTGACTCCGAAACCGAATACTCTCAGCCCCCCCCGGGGGGACCGGCCTCCACTTTCCCAGCGAGAACAGGCGCGGGGCAACAATCTTGCGCAGCGTCACCGTGACCACGGCCGGGAGCCCTTCCGGTACGGCGGAGACTGCGGCGGCCACCACCATCAGGAAGATGTCCATGGGCGGTAGCCCGCGGTACCACCCGGCCAGCGCCAGCAGGGCACAGATGCCGGGTACGATGAAAAGCATGACGTGGCCAAAGCGATCGACGCTCCGCTGCAACGGGGTCTTCTCCTGTGGCACATTCTGGATAGCCGCCGCGATGCGCCCCATCTCGGTCTGCATGCCAGTGGCGGTGGTCAGTACGGTTGCTCGGCCGTTGGTGACAACCGTGCCCATGTAGACCATGTTCTTGCGATCCGCCAGGGCCACGGCACCGTTCAGCGGTGCGGTGTGTTTCTCCACGGGCATGGATTCGCCGGTCAGGGCCGACTCGTTGATCTTCAGATTGGTCGCTTCGATCAGGCGGCCATCCACGGGCACCCGGTCGCCGGCTTCCAGAACAATGAGATCCCCTGGCACAAGATCCGCCGCCGCCACCGCGGCGACCTGGCCGCCCCGGCGCACGCGGCTGCGGGGTGTTACCATGTTTTTGAGCGCTTCCATGGCCTTCTCGGCACGCAGTTCCTGCACGAAGCCGATCACGGCCATGAACCCCAGCACGGCCCCGATGACGGCTGCATCGAGAACACCTTTGACCAGTAGTTTGACGAGTGCTGCCACCATGAGGATGTAGGCCAGCGGATTTGCCAGTTGGCGGAGGAACAGGATGATCAAAGGGGTCTTGGCCCGGGCCTTGAGCGCGTTCGTTCCAAAGCGGATCAGGCGCGCGGCCGCCTCGGCCTCGCTCAGCCCCGAGCGCGACGAGCGGGTTCGGCGCAGCGCTTCCTCACCCGGCAACAGGTGCGCATCGGACGCTCCCAAGACATCCAACAAATCCACGCGTGACGCCGGCGATGTCATGCATCAACCTCACTCTGGGCAATCAGTGCCGGTCCCGCTGCCATGTTTAATTGCCTTTCTTCGCAAGCGTCGCCAGAACCCTGTCCAGTTTTTCACTTAGCTCTCTCACCGCGACGTTGTTCCTGTAATTCATGACGATAATCTTGACCGACACCAAGAACACTCCCGTTTCGAGGAACAGGTCATGACTCAGTCCCTTCGTAAACAGCGCGGCAATAAACAGCACGAGCGTAATGACCGCCACAAGCATCGATCCGGTATCCATGAATCTCTTCATAATTCTCCCAAAAAACCGTCTTACGGAACATCATAGTGCACGTGCGTGCGCATTTCGCTCAATACGGACATAGCCCAGAGCACGAAGATTTGCTGCCCAGATCTTGTCTATTAAAATTCCTCAGGTTAGCCCGCCCGTCGCACCGTCCAAGTTGCTCCACAACAGTGGTTGCATCTTGTGGCAGGGTTACATTCTCTATACACTTACACCATGAATACATTGCCGGCAACCCAGACGATAGCTGTGATTGGGGCTGGTGCGGCCGGTCTGGCCGCCGCGCATCTGCTGCAGCGCCGGCACCGGGTGACACTCTTCGAGAAGCTTGATTATCCCGGTGGTCACGCCCACACCGTCACGTTGGCCAAGGGCCCCGATGCCGGGACGCCCGTGGACACAGGCTTCATCGTCATGAACCACCGGAACTACCCGTTGTTCACACGCTTGTTGGAGCAGCTGGGCGTCGGCCTGCGCGACAGCGAAATGTCCTTTAGTTACCACGACGAACGCACCGGCTTGCAGTACTCCGGCAGCGGGCTGAACGGCTTGTTCGGACAGCGCCGAAATCTATTCAAGCCTGCTTTCCATCGCATGGTGCGGGACCTCTTCCGTTTCTTCCGCGAGACCCATCTGGATCTGAACGGGGGGCGCATGGACGCGATCACCTTGGGTGACTATCTGCGCCGCGGTGGTTACGGCGATTACTTCATCCGGCACCACATCGTCCCGATGGGTGCGGCCATCTGGTCCATGCCCTGCGCCGAGATGATGCAGTTTCCAGCGTCCAGTTTCGTCCGGTTCTTTGAAAACCACGGACTGCTCACGGTGAGCGACCGGCCCCAGTGGAAAACCCTGGTGGGCGGCAGCCGTACCTACGTGGACCGCATCCTCCAAGGCTTTGGCGGCACGGTGCGCCTGAAGGCGGTGCTGGAGTCGGTTCGGCGCCATGCCGACCACGTGGCGATCACCCTGGCCGGCGGCGAAACCAGCGTGTTCGACCAAGTCGTGCTGGCCGCCCACGCCAACGAGTCCCTGGCCCTGCTGGCCGATCCTTCCGACGAAGAGCGCCGCCTGCTCGGCGCCTGGCGCTACTCGACCAATCACACGGTGCTGCACCACGATCCCTCCGTCATGCCGCCGCTCCGGCGAGTCTGGGCCTCATGGAATTACACCCGCGAACGCGCCTCGGCCGAGGACGGTCCTGCCACGCTTACCTACGACATGAACCGTTTGCAGGGGCTGCGGACGCAGGAACCCTGCTTCGTCACACTCAACCACCGCGCGCCGCTCCCCGCCGACCGGGTGGTGACAGAAATCGACTACGATCATCCCGCCTTTACGCGGGCATCCATGGCCACGCAGCCCGTGTTGCCAAGCCTCAATGGCGTGCGCCGGACCTGGTTCTGCGGCAGCTACTTTGGCTACGGGTTTCATGAGGACGCCATCCGCTCCGGCGTCCAGGTGGCGCAGGCGTTCGGAGTGGACCTGTGAATTCACGGATGTACGTCGGCCACGTGATGCATGAGCGTTTGGACCCGGTGCCGCACCGTTTCACCTATCCGCACTATCTCTACGCGCTGGATCTTGCCGAGCTACCGGCCTTGGACCGCGGGGTGCGGGGCTTTGGCTACAACCGCTTCCGCCTGGTTTCTGTGCGTGATCAGGACTATCTCCGGGGAGAGGGTGACCTGTGCGGGCGGCTGATGCCGTTGCTGCGGGAGCGGGGCTGCGCCGATGGCATCGCCCGGATCGAATGCGTCACCATGGCGCGGCTGCTCGGCTATGCTTTCAACCCGGTCAATTTCTATTACTGCATGCGGGACGATGGGACGCTCCGCTGCGCCGTGGCGGAGGTGAACAACACCTTTGGAGAGCGTCACGTCTACGTGCTCGACAAGCCCGTGACCCCGCCTGGCGAGTGGCCGGTGGTGTACCGCCAGGACAAGCAGTTCCACGTATCGCCCTTCAACGATATGGGCGGGTATTACGAGCTTTCGTTCAGCCGCCCGGCCGAACACCTGCAGCTAGGGGTCACGCTGTTCCGCGAGGGGCGCAAAGTGCTGGCGGCCTGGTTCAGCGGCGCGGCTGTGCCGCTCACCTCGCAGAGCCTGCGGCGAACCGTGTGGCGTTTCCCGCTGGCAGCCGCGCTGACCTTCCCTCGGATTACCGCGGAAGCAGCGCGACTTTACTTTGGCCGGAAACTGCCGGTGCATCGCAAGCCAAATCCCTCAAGTCCAATGACCATCGGTGTATCTCCCCCGGCGCTGGTGGAACGATTTTGCATGAAGGGTGTGCTGGCGTTCCTGGAGGGGATCCAGATCGGTGCGTTGACGTTGCGTCTCCCGGATGGGAGCACGCGCTGCTTCGGCCGGCCCGGTACCGGGCGCGCACAGACCCTCTGTGTCCGCAACCATGCTTTTTTCCGATGCGTGGCGACCGGTGGCGACGTGGGGCTTGGCGAGTCCTTCGTGGCCGGTGACTGGGATTGCGCGGACCTGACGGAACTGCTGCGCCTGCTGATCGACAACGCCCCGGCACTCGCCGCCCATGCGCTGGCCCGCGGCGGCGTGGCCCGCCTATGGGAGCGCTGGCGCCACGCCTGGAACCGCAACAGTCTCCGCGGCAGCCGTCGCAATATTGAGGCGCACTACGACCTGGGAAACGAATTTTTTGCCGAGTTCCTCGACCCCGAAACCATGCTCTATTCCTGCGCCATCTTCCGGTCGCCGGATGAAAGCCTGGCGCAGGCGCAGCGGAATAAGATCCAGGCCGTGTTGGAACGGGCACAGCTCCACCCGGGGGATGACGTGCTGGAGATTGGCTGCGGCTGGGGCGGCTTCGCTGTGGAGGCGGTGCGGCAGACGGGGTGCCGGGTAACCGGCATCACACTTTCGCAGCAACAACTGGAGCTGGCGCAGCGGCGCGTGCAGGCGGCGGGACTCGCGGATCGGATTCGCATCGAGCGGTGCGATTATCGCAACGTGCAGGGCCAGTACGATAAAATCGTTTCCATCGAAATGCTGGAGGCGGTCGGCCATGAATACTACGGCGAGTATTTTGCCGCGTGTGCGCGGGCGCTCAAGCCGGGCGGGAGTCTCGTGGTCCAAGTCATCACGATCCCGGACGAACGCTATGAGGCCTACCGGCAAAACCCCGACTGGATTCAAAAACACATCTTCCCCGGCGGCCTGCTCCCGTGCCTGCAGTCCCTCACCGCCGCGGCCCGGGCCGCCGCCTTCACGCTGGAAGAAAAAGTCAGCATCGGCGCACACTACGCGCCGACGCTAAAAGCCTGGCGTGCGCGGTTCGTCGCTGCGCACGACCGCCTGCTGGCGCTGGGCTTCGACGATGCGCAGCAGCGTAAGTGGCTTTATTATTTTAGTTACTGCGAGGCAGGCTTTGCGGCTGGTTACATCGATGACGTTCACCTTGTTTTCAGGCGTTCCAGCTGAAACCATGGGGGATTGATTTCCCGGCTGAAAGCTCGTCACCGGATAAATTCTTTGAGTTTATATTCGGCAGTGTAGCCTTTGCCACAGACGTTCGGTAATGTGCCCTCTTCGGGCCGGGCAAGGCTTGGCAAGTTTGTGGTGTCATAAGTGAAACACGGGAGACAGCGATGAAAAAATGGAAATGCGCGGTCTGCGGATATATTCATGATGGTGAGGAAGCGTTGGCTAAATGTCCTAAATGCGGGGCGGCCAAAGAACATTTTGTGCAACTCGACGAAGCGTCCGCCAAACTGGTTGAGCGTTCACGCCACACGAACACCCTGCACTCGCACGTCATAGATCTGGCGCGTCAAGTCGAAGCGGCCTGCAATGCGGGGATCAAAGACGAGCTCGACCCCGGCTGTGTGGATGTTTTCACAAAGTCCCGCGCGCTGGCGTGGCAGATGATGAAGCTGGCCATGACCGAGCAGCAGTCGCACATGGGCAAAGGCAAGTGGGGCTAAGGAAGACCGTTAGACTTGCGATGTGCGGGGTTCATCGGTGGGCCTGTCCTTTTATTTGATGTTGGTCGCCTCCGGTTTCTCAGCGGCAGGCCCCAGCAATTGACCCGCTCGGGGAGCTGTGGCGATGCGGCGAAGCAGCGTCGCCGCAGGTTCATCACCGCACTCCAGAGGTGACGGTTGTACTCGGGAGAGTTCTGCGGGCAGCGGCCCGAAAAACGCGGCAGGGGAATCTTGCCAAGCGCGGGGGGCTATGCTAAAAACCCGCGCCCTTTCTGGCGGGGTAGCGAAGTGGTCAAACGCATCAGACTGTAAATCTGACTCCGAAAGGATTCGATGGTTCGACTCCATCCCCCGCCACCAGATTACCCGCCAATGTTTTACGCAAGTTTCTTCGCGCGCTTCATTGAGTCAAGTTCATTGTTTTAGCTCTTTTTTACCCCGGTATTTACCCATGTCAGGCTTGATTTCGCCGGTTTGGTGCAGTAAAAGGCACTGACGGACGAAGCAGAACAGGACTGGCGGGACGGAAAGATGGTGCCCGCAGCCCACGTGGGTAAAACATGGGTAAGCTTGGAGGGAGTCATGGCAACGTTGAAACGCAAGAAAGGGTCGCCGTACTGGATCGCGCGGGTGGTGCGCGGAGGCACGGATCACTCGTGGTCAACCGGCCACACGGACAAAAAAAAGGCTCGCGACTGGCTGGAGAATAAACTCCGTGAGGTAGACGGCAAGGTGACCGTGGACGAAGCGGTGAACTCCCTGCTGTTGGCGCTGGCGGGGTTGCCGGAACGAGATGCGGCAGAGAAGCGGCGTGAGGTTGCCCGCTTGATGACGAGCGCGGGCCGGGATGTAAAAATGCCATTGGCCGATGCCTGGACCGCTTACTGCCGTAGCCCGCACAAGAAGCGCGAGGAATCCGAAGGTACGCGTGGGAATTATCAGTGCCACTGGGACGCGTTCATGGACTGGCTCGCCAAGCACAAGGTAGAGTTTGTGCACGAAATCACGACCTCCATGGCGACGTCCTACATGGGCGAACTCTGGGGCGATGGCCTCAAAGGGATTTCCGCCTCGACGTTCAACAGGCACCTGCAATTCTTACGACGGCTGTTCACGTTGCTGGCGGACGAGGCAGGCATAGCCGCTAATCCATTTGAAAAAATCGTACGCAAGGAGGCCAGGCCAGAATCACGCAGGGCCTTCACCAGCGACGAACTGGCAAAGATCTGTCACAACGCCAAAGGGGAGATGCGCCTGCTGGTCGGCATCGGTCTTTTCAGCGGATTGCGGCTGGGCGATACATGCTTAATACGCTGGGGCGAGGTGGACCTTGATGGAGGCGCGTTGCACATCGTGCCACGCAAGACGCGGCGCATAGGCAAGACACTGACGATCCCGCTGCATCCCGCCCTACGGGCGTTGCTGATGGAGGCGCACGGACGCCGCGAGCACAACGCGGCTGAATTTGTCCTGCCGGGGTTCGCTGCAAGCTACCAGCGTCACCGCAGCTCACCCGCGCTCGAATTCGGCGCCTACCTCGGAACCTTGAAGATCACCACCACCGAGGATGCGCCGGAAGGTGTGCGACGACAACGGAAGGTTGCGCGTGCCGGCTATCACTCTTTGCGGCATAGCTTCGCCTCACTCATGGCGCGGGCGGGTGCGCCGCAAGTCGCCCTGGTGGACATGCTGGGCCACGGTTCGCCAATCATGTCGGCGTTATACAGTCACGCTGGGGAGGAATCGAAAGCCGCCGCGGTCAAAATGCTGCCGGACTATTTCAAGGAAGGCAGGCGTACATGACGAAATCAAAACGAAAACTCCAGGCAAAAGTTACGGACTTGGCCGAGCAGCGCCGCCTTTCTGTAATGATCGATGACGCAAAGGCGGTCGGTGCTTCCCGCGCCCGCCACGTTGAGTTGCAGGAGCAACGCTTCACGCAGTTGCAAACCGAAAAAGCTTCCGCGGGGCAATTGGAAGCACAACGAATGGAATTCGAGCGCGCCAAGGAGGCGCTCAAACATTCGCGGGTAGCTATATGGCAAGCTCAACGGGCGCTTCGTGAGGCGCAGGACCGGGAAGCGGCAGTAGGGCGTCGCAATGAGGAACAAGCCATGCACGCGGAGCACATGGGGAACGCCGATATTGAGAAGGCGGAGCACAAGTCGCGCGCAAAGATGGAAACAGCTTTACTCGCCGTCACACAACGCCGTGAATCCGAATGCGCCGAGAGGGATGCGCTGATGCTAAACGAGGCGGGGCTCCGGGTCTGTACCCGCCTATTATCCATTACAAAGCAAGGGGACGCCACGGTGCGACAGGCACTGGTGAGGGTAGCGCTTGATACCGCAATCCGGCTAACAAACATGGCGCGGGCTCTGGCAGACAGTGAGCCGGGCACGGTGCGCCCAGTCGCACGACGTCTGACACTCTGGCCGGAACTGGTGAAGCTATCGGGAAAGGCCGCCGTGCTGGAAAGCGAAATCACGCAAAGGTTGCAGCGCATTGAATTGGGCGGCGCGTTTCCATATCGCGCAGTGGGCAGCAAGTCGCGCTCAAAACTTTTTGAATTACTGTGTCAGCTATATTTTGGGTTTGGCGTCGAAGTTTTCCGCAAAATCGTGATCGAGAAAATCGTGGAACATGACTTGGACGGAAGACGGCACACGCATCGCGCCACGGATGAGGATAACACGGCAGCCACGCTTGCCCATGGAAAGTTGCAGCTTGTGGGTTGGACAAAGCGTGACGGAACCCCTTGCCGTCCACCACGGCTCACGGTGGCAACGTTACCCAATTTTCTGGACAGGACGATGCGCCTGCTCGATGGACCCTATGGCCCTCAGTTGATCGAGCGCGTATATGGACCGGTGAAGAAGAAACAGAACCCGCCGGAACGTTCCGACATAAAACGCGATGTTCGCCGTGTACTCGGAGATATGATTACCGACGCAACCGGGAAAGAATAAATTTTTCTTCCCCGCTGCTATTGGTCGACAGCGGTGAAAGCGTGCCCAGAATCACGAGGCGTCAAGGCAAACTGCCGCGACGCCCTTTGTGTTTGTGGGTGGCATCCCGCCGAAACAAGCTCGGGAAGACAAAATGAAGTCGAAAACGGTAGATGTGGCCGACGGGATGCGGGCAATCCTGATTGCGTCGAAGCCGAAGCAGGCGGAGATGATCGAGGCGGCGTTGTGCGCAGGGCGCGGCGAGGGTCGCGGACCGCTGTTGCTGACGGCATCGCCAGCGGCGCGTAGGGTGGGCGTGTCACGTTCTTGCTTCTATTCGTGGCTGACGAAGGGCCTCGTCAAGCCGGTCAGTGGATTGACCGGGGTAAGGATGCGGTTTTCGACCGCCGACCTTGACAAGCTTGCTGCTGGTGGCGGCAATAATACGGCGGAGCAGGAGAAGGAGGGCTCATGAATCACCAACCCCAATCCTGCCAAACCGCGGTTATCGTTAACAAGCGCACCGCACGACTCCGGCAAGTGCAAGAAGATGCGCCGGACAAGGTGGGACTGTTCAAGCGCGTATACGCAGCCACCGCGTCACCGAGGCAATGCATCAGGGCGTTTTGTCTTGAGTGCTGTGGAATGGATAAAGCTGCCATCAACGGATGCACAGCCCCGATCTGCCCGTTGTTTAATTTCCGACCTTATCAAAGCGGAGGTGCCGCATGATCTCGCCAGACCGTTATGACGCCGCCTTGCGGGAGATGCCGGAGAGCGGCGGTGGCGGTTGCCATGTCGCGTTGCTATCGGTTGCCAATCTGGGCGCGCTGGCTGGGCTATCGCCTGAGCAAATATCCCGTGATCTGCGAGTGCACATTCACGGCAAGCGGCACGTCAGCGACCGCGAAATTCGCGACGCGGTGAGCAAGGCTTTCAGAGATTTCAAACGCGGCGCCTTGCTCACGTCAAGCGAATCGCATCCGCATCCCGCGTTCTGTGCCGAGCGGTTGCTGCGCGGCGTGCTGGCCGCGGGCGACGATGCAGATGAAGCGGATTTGTGGGAATGTTCCCCCATCCGCCTGGACTGGCCGCCAGACCAAGACGCAGTTCGACTGCTGAAATTGCTCTATCTGGCGGAAGACCGGCTCTTCATCGGAGCGCGGCATGATGCAGGAGCGGTGCACATCCGTTCGGCGGCAGACTGGTGTAAGCGCTTTGAAGCTGGCGCACCCGTGCCAGAGCATGTCATTCCCAATCCGCTCACCGGCAACTCCGGCGAAACAAAGGACGGCAAGTTGAGTTTCCGGGCTGATAGTTGTGTCGCGTGTTTTCGTTTCGCCGTTCTGGAATTCGATCAAACCCCGGAGCCTTTGTGCGATCCAAGGCAGCCAGTCACTGCTTGGCCACGTGAGGCGCAGTGCCAGTTTTGGGCGGGCGCACTGACGTTCAAGTGGCCCATTGCCGCGCTGATCGATTCGGGTGGAAAATCCATCCATGCATGGCTTGTGGTAAATGCGGCGGATGCTGCCGACTGGACAACCCAAGTCGAGGGCGAACTCTTCGCGCGGATGCTCGTTCCGCTAGGCGTTGATCGCGCGTGCAAAAACGAGGCGAGATTGTCGAGGATGCCGGGACATTTTCGCATTGAGAAATCGCGCTGGCAACGCGTCTTGTACCTCAACCCGAACGCCGGGAATGAGGTGAAACCATGAACGCGGCTATCGATGCGGTCACCAGCACGGCCGAGGCGACAGGAGCTTCGGAAATACTCATCTTGCCGAGCAATTGTGGCGTAACGATCACCGTTTCCGCGGAACAGGTGTTTTCACAGATTGCCCCGTTCCACGAAATTTTCCGGCGGGGCGGTGTCGCTATGCGCCTTGTCGAGCTTGAACAAGGCAAGCTGACGCTCGACGTAGTGAAGCCTGAGGCTTTCCGTTCACTGCTGGAGAAATTCGGAAAGCTCATGGTTTGGCGCGTTGATGAAGCTGGGGGAAGAAAACTTGTGCCGACGCTCTGTCCGGAACAAACCGCTACCGCTTTGCTCGCATGCGAGAAAATCGAGCTTCTTCCTCCGGTGCGCGGGATTGTCGCAAGCCCGGTATTGGCGAACGTGAATGGCACGCCCCAGGTATTCGGCAAGGGCTACCATCCCGAAAACGGCGGATTGCTTGTGACTGGCGGAACGATGCCTCCCGACCTTCCAATTGATGAGGCTGTGACCGCTCTTCGGTTGCTGGTAGATGACTTTGATTTTAAGACGCCGGGAGACCGTAGCCGCGCTTTGGCGAGCATCATCACTCCGGGACTATGCTCTGGGCGGTGGATCGCCGACTCCGTGCCTGCTGATGTGGCTGAGGCCGACCAATCGCAGAGCGGCAAGACCTATCGGCAGAAGATCATCTTCGCACTCTATGCCGAAGAGCCGCGCCGGATTGCCATCAAAGATGGCGGCGTTGGCGGCACGGATGAATCCGTGAGCCAAGCGATGTTGTCAGGCAGTCCGTTTATCCAGATCGATAACGTGCGGGGCAAATTCGACTCCCAATTCATCGAAATGACCATGACGGCAGGCGGCATGGTCGGCGTGCGAGTTCCCTACAAGGGCGAGGTACAAATTGACGCACGGCATTTTCACTTCTTCTTGACCTCCAATGGCGTCGAAACTACGCGCGACTTGTCGAACCGTTCCAGCATCATCCGCATCCGCAAGCGACCAGGTTTTGCCTTCCGTGCTTTCCCCGAGGGCGACTTGCTCGCACATGTTCACGCACTGCAGCCGTATTTTCTAGGTGCGGTGTTCGCAGTGATCCGTGCATGGGGCGTTGCCGGATGTCCGCGCACGAATGAAACGCGCCACGATTTCCGCCTATGGGCTGGCGCTTTGGACTGGATCGTGCAGAACATTCTAAGGGAAGCACCCCTGCTGGATGGGCATGCCGAGGCACAGGAGCGAGTCAGCAATCCGGCTCTAACGTGGCTGCGTTTTGTTGCGCTGGCTGTTGGCGATGAGCAACGCATGGGCCAAGAGTTGAGCGCATCAGCAATCGCCGAGATCTGCGCCGAGCACGAAATTGACCTGCCCGGCAAGCATCAAGATGACGATGAATCTCGCCGTAAGCAGATTGGAGTACTGATGAAAAGGGCCCTCGGCAATGATGCCGTCGCGAGGGTTGACGGCTACAAGATCGAGCGGCGCGAGGTGGAAAAATACAGTGAGGCGGAATCACGCTATCGCACCGTTAAAACCTATGTGGTAAGCCTTGAAACCGCCTAAGACCGCCTAACCCCTACAACCTTAGGAAAAACACCCCCTTTTTTCTGGAAGTACAGAGCCTTGAGCGGTGTTGCGCGGTGGCCAAGAGTGCGAAGTGCTGGATCCTTCAGGCAGTGGACACTACTACTCAGGCACGACCCCATGCTGCGGCCCAGAGAGCCTTCTCCCCACTGCCATCTGCGACGCGGCCAGGGCATGTCAGGAGTAGCCTGTGATCCCGTTCCCTAACTTTGCCTTACATTGATCGTATTTGCTGCTCAGCAATGTGCGCTCATGGGACTGAAGACATATCTGCAGGACAGACGCATCGCAATTCTTCCGCTGGGTCCGGCGAACCGCTGAGGTGGCGGGGAGGCTGCCGGCGGCACGCACAGCACGAGCACGATGAACGATGAGATAGTGGCGATGGATGGCAAGGCGTTGCGCCGCGCTATCCAGACCGGCGGCGTGCCCTACATGGTCAACGCGTGGGCGGTCCGCAACGGCTTGGTGCTCGACATTTTCTGGTCGAAGAAAAGTTCAACGAGAGCACCGCAATCCCTCCCCTCCCGTGCGACTTGGACTTGGCCGGCTGCATCGTGACGTTGGACGCCATGGGCTTCCAGAAGAACATCGCCCGCGAGATCATCGAAGCCGACGCCGAATCTGTGCTGGCGCTCATAGGCAATCACGCCACGATCCACGCAGAAGTCCGCACCTACCTCGACCACGCGACCCTCCAAGCGCCGGGCGAACTGGTCTACACCGAAACCGTGGAGGAGAACCAAGACCGGCTTGAAACCCGACGTTACTGGCAAAGCGAGCACTTGGTTTGGTTCGCGGGCCGCGCACCGTGGGAAGGCTTGCTCAACGTGGGCGTGGTCGAAGCCGTGCGCGAGTCTAAGGGCCAAGTCCAGATGAGCGGCGCTACTACCGCTACAGTCTCGCGCTCGACGCGCCGCGCTTCGCCCTCGCTATCCGCGACCACTGGGGCATCGAGAATCAACTTCACTGGTGCTCGACGGTGCAGTTCTACGGGGATCAGAGCCTCGCCCGTAGCGGCCACGCGACCGCAAACCTCGCCACCCTACGCCGTTTAGCCCTCAACCTGCTCACGCGCGACACGACCAAACAAAGCGGTATCCGGGGCAAACAGAAGAGCGCAGGCTGGAACATCGTTATCTCCTCCATCTGCAGGGATTTTAGATGCGTTTGCCCTACGGACAATTCTTCTTGTGCTGTAACGGAAGGCTTGGTAATTATTTTACGGTTTCATAAAGAGGATTAACGATGAACAATTCCGACCATCAGGAGCGGGACGACGGGCAGATTGATGGTGTGAAAGCGATCACCAGCAGGCCACGCGTCACAACGGAAACGAACAATCTCATCCAACGGGCTCTTACAACTTGCCGATTAGATGAACAGGGCTGGACCCTGTTCACCACGCTTGGTTCTGCGATAAGATTCATCGCGCCCAGTTTTGACCCTTATCATCTTGGTTTTAGAAATCTTTCTGATCTGCTCGCAGCGTGCGATTCTATAGAAATTAGACGGGATGATACTGACAGAAGATTCGCAAGATCCCGAACCGGTATGGACGGAGCTCCGGAGACAACGAATAGTACCGATGCCAACGCGTCACGACAAGTGCTTGTCCGGAAAAGTTCGGACGGAAATCCATCGCGACCGCCAGAAGTTCCGCAGATGCATGCTTTAAATACGGCAAATGAAGAGCTTCAACATGGCACGATTTCCAGGCTGAATGAAAGGGATTTCGGATTTATAAAAAACAGCACAACGGGAGAAGAGGCCTTTTTCCATATTAGCAAGATCACGCACCCAAATCTAGGGTTACCAATTCCCGGAGATTCCGTTTCATATAAAACCCAAAAAGGTGAAAAGGGCCTTGTCGCATCCCATGTTATGATCTCTTGGCATTATGGGATTGTCGCTAAGTTCATCACAGATCGCGGATTTGGCTTCATACAATGTGCCGAGATGAAGGACGACCTTTTTTTCTTTAGGGATGCCTTGGGCGACACAACTAGATTCATCGATGATCCATTTGCAGGAAATTATGTTGTATTCTCTCAGATAGCGGAAAGTCCTAGAGGCTTAAAAGCAGCTAACGTAAACAGGATTTCACCCGCCTTTGGCGTTGTGGAGGCATGGAATCGTAAAACTGGTGTCGGGACGATTCGATTAGAAAGTTCTAGTTTATCGGTTCCAGTCAGGCGGCGAGATGTATTTTCTAAAGAAGGAAATTTAGAGGAAGGCTGGTCCGTCTCCTTGATTGTATCCGGTGATACTGCTAGGCGTTACGCCGTTTGCGTCCAAAAAGAATTGCCCTTACGGCGCTTCGCGCATATCGACGATGAAGCTCGAATGCTCGAAGACTTGGCGGCAAAAGTCCTGCCGGGAGAAAACTGGGAATACCGTGACTCAAGTCACCACAGCAGGTTTCCGATCCTAGAAAGCTACCTCTTCTATACATTTCAGAGGCTTGAGGAGGAAGACGCAGGCAAGCCAGCGGAACAACGTAAGATTAAAATTGCCCGAACTAAAGAGGGGCATGAGAAGGCAGCCTTTAATACGGGCTTGGTAGATCATACGTATCGCCCGGTCTACGCCGGTTTTACGAAGAATATAGTTTGTCATCCAGGTGACCCGCTCTGGACTTTCGAGTGTTTCGTTGCACGAGGAGAAATCATCCGTGGGCGTAGTTATATGTCGATTTTCCCTGACTTGCCTGAAAGAGCTGAATATTTCACCGATCCACGCGACGTTGTTTACGATACAAGCCTACGGCTTGATGCAGTTACGGACCATATTGTCGGGGAGCGTTGCCAGAGATTGCCCAAGAAACTGCAAGAACGAGTTCCTTTGGACATGAAAGATCCCGGCGAGATTCAATCCTACCTCGCCGATTATTTGAAGATGGCCATTGAGCGGGCCTTGGAGAGGATAAAGTGGAATTATAAGACGGCTGTACCACAATATTTTTTCAGTCAGCATAGAATGCAATTGCTTTTGCCTCTTTGCATTGAAGATCCACGGCGCGTCGACTTGGCAATAGCGGTGGAGCGAGAGGGTGGTGCTTACGTCGGGCGCACGATTCTTGAACTGGATTGGGCATATAACAACGCCCGACTAATTGCGAGACCTGATAGTGACTGGCTGACGCCTAATGTAATCCAAGATAGAGACGAGCAGCCTGACTCCGAACCATCGACCAAGCGGGCATGACTCGTCACGAGATGCTTACGATGAGGCCTTGATATCGTCAAGGTCGGCGGTATGCCCTGTGGATTCAATATAATGTGACAATCATCATGATATTACCACTTCATACTTAGTCATCCAATTAGTAAGCGTTTGATAACTTGGCAGGCCCAGCAATTTGGCCGCCTGGGTCTTGTTTCCCCTGCTTAGCACCAACGCTCGCTCGATGTTTTGTCGGGCAATTTCAGCCAACACTTCTTCCAGTTGAAACCCTGCGCCCAAATCCCGCCCAAGAACAGTCTCCTTTTCACCCTCCGCCAGAGATTCAGTCGCCAAGGCATCAGCAATCGCGGCCTCATCAACCCTCTTCGTTCCGCACCAAACCAGAGCTCTCGTCAGGACATTCTGGAGTTCACGAACATTGCCCGGCCAGGCGTGTTGAAGGAGCCGGTTCACCGCCCCAGGCGTAAGAGTTTTGTTTTCCCATGTCACTTGAGATGAAAACTTCCTGTTGATTTTTCCGACGATTGCATCGACCAGCAGTCTAACATCCCCACTGCGCTTCCGTAACGGTGGCAGAAGAATGACTCCAACGGCTAGGCGATAATACAAATCCTCACGAAACTTGCCACGCCTCACTTGTTCCATCAGATTGCGATTAGTCGCTCCTATGATGCGGACATCACATCTGAGCGTCTTTGTCCCGCCTACCCGCGTGAACTCACCCTCTTGCAGCACACGCAGTAATTTCGCTTGAATTGCAGGTGACAATTCCGCGATTTCATCCAGAAAGAGACTGCCCTTGTCCGCCAATTCGAAACGACCTTTCTTCATCGTCACCGCATTGGTAAACGCACCTTTTTCATGCCCGAACAAATCGCTCTCCACTAGGTCCTCCGGCAACGCGGCGCAGTTCAGGGTCAGCAGAGGTTGCGCATGCCGACTGCTCGCCGCATGGATCGCCCTCGCAAAAAGTTCCTTCCCGGTTCCGGATTCTCCGAGGACCAGAACAGGCACGTCAAACAACGCCATCCTGCGTGCACGGCGAATGGCCTGCTGCATCTCATCGCTCGCGTGTAGTATGTCGCCGAATTCCGGCGCTGCAGGTGCGACCCCTTGGGCCAGACTCATGACTTCGCCCGCGCTCGCAGCGGATGTCTCGGGTATGTATTCCGCAAAAATGTCGAACGGAAATTCTACATTCTGGACGCCTTTTTGGCGTGATGACTGAATCAGATCAGCCGGGTACATCTTGGACAGTATGATCCACACGGCTTGCATGGCGGGCGTTCCGGGGCTCAAGTGATACGTCATGCGCAGGTGGTCTCGTCCATACGCACTTTCCGTCTCGCGAATCGCCTTCACCGCCCCAGTGTAAATTGACCTGAAGTCTGTAGGGTCCGCCATGGGAACTTGTTTGACCTTTGGAACGAGTTTCGTGACACGGGAGAACCACGCTACATACGGCTTCCATATTGGCTCCGACCTTGTTGCCAGAAGTACCACTCCGTCAAAATCGCGAGCACACGCGACTTGCGCGATTGGCCCTTTCTCTTCTCCTGACTCACTCTGTGATGCGCGCAGATCGGCATCGCCGATCCACGCTAGAAGGATTCTTTTCATGCCCTTAATAGTACAAGAAAACTTATGTAAAGCACAAGGAAAATAGTGATATTTCCTCTGCTAGCGTAGTTGTCGCGTATCCTATAAATACCCGTAACAACCAGCCCCACAGCGAGTAAGGAGTTCGCGCATGAAGAGTCAAAAAGGCGGTTGGCATGGGGGCTGCATATGGGTCATCCGATCAGACAAACACAGCGGCAAAAGTCGCGCGCACTGGAAGGAGAGCAAGATGGCAAAGGTCGACAGTATCGGGTGGTCGCACCGCAAGGCTGTGAATGCGGTTATCGGTGGCGGATGTATCGCCCCAACAGTAATTCTGAACATCACCCGGTGCTGCACCGAACGCTGTGCTCACTGCGCAGTGAGCGCCATCTACGGAGCCACCGTCGAGAAGTGTGCCGACCAAGCAATTCGGGAAACTGAAGCGGGACGCGAGCTAAAGCTAGAGCAATGGCTATCGTCGCTTGACCGGCTGCTGGACGAGGCACCGGCAACGAAATTCGATCTCTCTGGTGGCGATTGCCTGGCCCTCCCGTGGGTAAGGCATGAGCTCATTCCTTGGCTCGTGGAGCATACCAGTCCAAGCCAGGTTGCCGTGACGGCCACGGCGGCCACGTTAAGGATCTGGCTGGCGGAACTGGCCCGGATGGTCAATTACCCCCGTCCTGGCTCCGTTCATATCACGCTTGATGGTTGCAGCGAATACTCACGTGATAATCTGAGTATCGCTCGCGACATCCGTCGCCTGGGTATGGGTATCCATGCCGAGTGTCCCGTTACGACGAACAATGTTGCAAGGGATACGATCATCCGGATCTACGGTGACGCATCCGATGCTGGCATTTCCGAAATCACCCTGATCAGGTTCTTCCCCGTGGGCCGCGGTGCTTTGGCAAGTGGGATGCTGGAGCCTAGCCCTGATGAATACCGCAAAGCCATTCGAATTTGGCAGGAACTTGGCAGAGGATGTGGCCCTAAGATCAAGTTTCAATGCGCGCTGAAGTGCTTCGCTCAACCCGATATTCAAGGGGCCTGTAAGATTGGGCCGGCAGCTTGGTGCGCAATGCCGAATGGCACCATGCTGTCCTGCCCTTGGGCCTACGCGCAGCAGGGACAACCGCTGCATCAGGACTTCGTGATCGGCAATATCACCCAATCGTCTGTGGCGGAACTGCTCGCGAACTCTGTAACATCCCACATGAAGACGCAGGTCGGTACCGTTGATTCCTGTGCGACCATCGCATACGCGAGGCTAGCCCGGATAAACCAGGAGCACGCCGCTTGATACGGGAGACGAGGACTATCATGAACCGCGAAAACAGAGCAGCACGCGCCAAAGGAATACTGTCCTCGCCTTACTTCCTGGGCGCGCAGCTGTTGACAAATCCGCTCGTGATCGCCTCATCGCCTGCAACCGAAGACATTACCCGCTTGCGTCGGTGCGCTGCCGCGGGAGCCGGAGCTGCTATCCTCAAGTCTTGCCATACGCTCTCTTGGACGCCGTCCGGTGACGCGGCTGTCGGGCGCCGCTTCCACCGTACACCGCGCGGACTTTGGGGGACGTCAAACATCGCGCGTGAACTCCTCTCACCAGAAGCGGCGTATTCGCTTTTGACAACCGCGAGGCGTTCGTTCTCCATGCCAGTCATCCCCAGCATCGCTGGCCATACCATGGACCCCGAGCCTTGGGTTGAAACACTGCGCCTCTTCGAATCCCTGAGTCCTGCTTGCGTCCAGCTTGATCTGTTTTATCTGGATGTTGACATCTCGTTACCCGAGGCCCAGAAGCGCCTGACCCGTCTGCTTCGCACTCTGCGGGACTCTTCCCCGTTGCCACTGCTACCCAAACTCAATCAGGAACTGCGGCCCGGAGCCGCACTTGCAGCCCTTGGCAACGTAGACATCTGCGGGTGGTCTATCTTGGATTCACTGCGGTATGCCGTTCCCCCGGTTACAACGCGGTTCGGAACGTTTCCAAGTTTCCATCAAGCCTCATGCTTTCCAACGGCTTCTCTATTCGGCCCAACCCAACTTCCTGCCACCCTAGATTATCTAGCCCGGCTTCGGCGGGAGTCTTCGCTCCCGGTTTTGGCCGGCGGGGGTGTCAGTAGCGCAGCTGACTGCCTGCTTTTGCTGTACATGGGAGCCTCCGCCGTCCAGGTTGCCTCACCTGTGCTTGAGCACGGAGTGGCGTGGATCAACCAGGTCGTTGCTGCAATTGAGGCAGATTCCTGCAACAGGGAAGAGAATCCTCACCTCAACGCTGAAACGAGCCGCTTCTCCGTCTGCCGCAGCCGTTGTCTGGGCTGCGGCCTTTGCACCCAACAGATGATGTGTTGTGCCGTTATCATGAAATCTGATGGGGCGCACATCTTAAACGAGCGTTGCGAAGGCTGCGGTTATTGCGCCGCGATATGTCCCAACAGAGCCATTGTTCCAACTGATTCCGTAACCAACAAAAAGGAAAAACCATGATCCGCGAAATCACAGTCAAGTCCGTGCTTCAGGCTAGTAAATTACCCGCGTCATCTCACTGCCTGAACCCGTATGTCGGCTGCCACCATGCCTGCGCGTACTGCTATGCAAGGTTTATGCGCAGATTCACTGGCCACAAGGAGCCGTGGGGGCGGTTTGTCGATGTCAAGAAGAACACACCCGATATACTCGCGCGGCAGCTCGCTCACCGCATCCCCTCCGGAAGCACACTCGTCGGGTCCGTCTGTGACGCTTACCAGCCTTTGGAGCGCCGTTATGGCATCACACGTGAAGCTGTGCGTCAATTGGTTGCCAAGAAAGTCACGTTCTCCCTCCTCACGAAGTCCGATTTGGTTGTGCGTGACATAGATCTGCTCCAGCAAGCAGGATCTCGGTGTAGCGTCGGCATCAGCCTCGCCATGCTCAATGATGGGTATCGCCGCTGCTTCGAACCTGGTGCTGCCGCCGTGTCCCGTCGGCTTAAGGCTTTGAAGGAACTACATTGTGAAGGAATTCGCACCTATCTGTTCATCGGTCCCATCTTGCCGAGGGTGACCGACGTGGGCGCGTTGGTTGCTGAAGCCGCGGCCAATGCCGATGAGATATGGGGTGAGGCCCTTAACTTGCGATGTGGGAACCGGAATGATGTCGCCAAAGCCTATGCCGCCGCCCATCTGCCGGACGACTGGGAGTTGCTGGCCAAGGACAAGGCATGGCTAGATGGCACGATTACCCAACTTGAAAATGCTTGCCGTCGGCATGGTCGCCCGCTATTCGGGTTCTACAACCACCACCAACCGAAGTGACACCTAGCATGAAGACTGCCTTGACGCATCCAGCTTTCCTCCAGTATTTGGCGCTAAGTCTAGCCTCAGGTGTCCTTGAGACAGGCGTACCGACCTATCTGTTCCGTGATGGCCAACTGGGAATCGGCCTGGCCGCTGCTACGGCCTACCAATTGGGATGCTTGGCTGTTAACCCGTTGGGCATATCTTGCCGAGTCGCCTTGGCAATAGGTAGTACTGGGTTTGTGCTCGCCATCAGTTCAATAGGCCATACTTGGGTGCTGTTGCTTGCGTTGACCATGGTCAGCGCTGCTATCCAATGCGCCCGTGGCGAACTGGTTCCCGAGCCCGCGCCAGGTTTAGCGGTTAAACGTACGGTCCGCGTGGCCGGCTTCATTGCCGGCATTTTGCTGGGCTGGGTTTTTCACCCCGAGGCATTGTTGGCAATCGTGTCTGGTAGCATTCTGCCCATCCTGCTTTACGGTGCGATGTACCAACGGTTTTCCGCCCTATGCTCCCCGAATCGCCAGTGGATGCCCGGCAACTGGGGGGTGATTATGCTGTGTCACCAGACCCACTACTTCGCCTATTGCTATGTGCTATTGTTTCACCTCCTCCGTTTCCCGGCCGTGTACATGGCCGGATCCCCATGGAACGCTCCAATCCATGCGACGATCTGGTTTGGCGTTGGCTGGGCCACTTATATCAGCGGAGAGCAAGTGCTAGGGCGTGTCCTACGTTTGAAACCCTATGTCGCCGCCATCGTTGGCCATCTTTGGGTCGTAGCGTGCTTGCTTGGCATGATCGCCTGCCTTGGAACTCCCTGGAGCCTATCCCTCTGCTGGGTGCTAGGTGGCTTTGGCGGCGGATCCGTATATGCCATCAAGCTGTTGGCGCAGGAGTCGGCCTGCCGTCCTGACTTGGAGTTGTGGGAGCACCTAGGCCATGTTACTGGAGCCGGTCTCGCCGCCATGGTGTGTCTGGCATGGGGTGAAAGAGCCAGTGCGATTCCCTATATGATTGCCATCTGCGCTGCGGCCATCACCTTGTGCGGGCTTTGGACACTCCCAGGTCGGAATAGGTGACACACCGCCGCGCGCGGCGTGAGTCGTATGGAGTCTGTTCCCTTCGCGTTACCCAGACCGCAGGGGCTATACGTAACGGCACCACGAACTCCCTAGCGCGAGCTTCTGTTGTACAGCCTCTATCAGCTTGAAGCCCTGGCGCCGCCAAAGGGCCGTGTACAGGCCACTCCTACATAGCTCGTGTTTGAAAAGACTTGATGCTGGCCCCCAAATAGCGACAATGCGATTCACTGTGCGCCTTTTAGAATGCGTGCCAAGGGTTCGCATGGTGCTGGGAGGCTTTGGCGAGAAGGTCGGCAAGCTGTGGGAGCTTATGGTAAAAGCAGATAAACGGGCGCAAACGGGGAGGTCTGGGCGTGCTCAAGCTCCAGCCTGATGAGCTAACGCATAAGGTTGAGGCGAGCCGTGAGCTCTATCACAGGCTCACCCTGCTGGTCGCGCCCGCCGGCTCCGGAAAGACTGCGGCCCTGTTGCAGTTTGCCAGCAAGGCCAGCGCGCCGTATGTGAACGTAAACTTGGAAATGTCCCACCGGATGCTGGACCTGACCGAGAAACAGCGGTCACTGCGTGCCGGCACGGTCCTGGGGGAAATCGTAGGCGCCACAGCCGGAGACCCCATCATCCTCGACAATATTGAACTATTGTTTGATCGCTCGCTTCAGCAGGACCCTCTACGTCTCCTTAAGGATCTGAGCCGCAATCGAACCGTGGTGGCTTCATGGAATGGTTCGATCTGCGAGAGTGGCATCGCCTACGCTGTACCCGACCATCCCGAATATCGACGTTATGCGCGGGGTGATATTGATTTCCTGTTCGTGACCACCGGAGGAGCCGAGACATGAGATACGGGGACCTGATCCAGTTCGATCCGATCGAAGATGTCATTCAGCTCCAGGATGCGAACAAAAAGGACAAGGCGAAGCAGCTGGTTTCATCGTATGTGATCTCTGAGGAGATGGTCGAACGACTTACGGGCGTGGTTTTCCCTCATCTCCAAATCGACGCCCCGACCGATACCAAAGCGCTGATGGTCGTTGGCAACTATGGCACCGGCAAAAGCCATCTAATGTCCGTGATATCTGGCTTAGCCGAGTACTCCGAGCTTGCCGATGCGGTGACAAACCCGAAAGCTTTGAAGGTGGACAAGGCTGGCCGCACGAAGGGTTACGTGGGAGTAGACGCCATCGCCGGTCGCTTCAAGGTTGTCCGCACGGAGATCGGCTCCACCACCATGACCCTGCGCGACATCCTTACCGGCCAACTAGAGGACTTCCTCTCCACCAATGGCATCTCTTACACATTTCCTGCGACGTCCCAAGCGCACAGTAACAAGCCCGCCTTCGGCCTGATGATGACAGCATTCCACAAGAAATTCCCGGATCAGGGGTTGCTTTTGATCGTGGACGAATTGCTCGACTATCTGCGGACACGTAAGGATCAGGAACTCATCCTCGACCTGAACTTTCTACGGGAAGTGGGCGAGGTGTGTAAGGATCTGAAATTCAGATTCATCGCCGGCGTACAGGAAGCCATTTTCGATAGCCCGCGATTCAGTTTCGTGGCCGACAGTCTGCGCCGGGTAAAAGATCGCTTCGAGCAAGTGCCGATTGCCAGTCGTGACGTGCGCTTTGTCGTAGCCGAGCGTCTCTTGCGCAAGACCCCTGCTCAGCGGGCGCAGATCGAAGAGTATCTGACGCCCTTTGCCAAGTTTTACGGGAAAATGAACGAGCGCATGGGCGAGTTCGTGGCGATGTTCCCGATCCATCCCGACTACATCGACATGTTCGAGAAGATCACCTTCGCTGAAAAACGGGAGGTCTTGCGTTCACTATCGGGCGCCATGAAGCGGATGCTGGACACAACGGTGCCAGTAGATCAGCCGGGCGTGGTGGCCTATGACCGCTACTGGGAGAAGCTGAGGGCCAATCCTGCCTTTCGATCAGTCCCCGAGATCAAGGCAGTTATCGAATGCAGTAAGGTGTTGGAGGGGAAGATCGACCAGTCCTTCACGCGGCCCCAGTACAAGGACATGGCGCTTCGGATCATTCATGCTCTATCCATCCATCGACTTACCACCGGTGATATCAGCAATAAGTTGGGCACGACGCCGACCGAACTGCGCGACATGCTGTGCCTGTTCCAGCCGGGCGTCGAAGAAATGGGCGGCGAACCATCCGACGACCTGCTCACCATGGTGAATACAGTCCTGCGGGAGGTCCACAAGACCGTCAGCGGCCAGTTCATCTCCTCGAATCCTGACAACAACCAGTATTATCTCGATCTCAAGAAGACAGACGACTACGACGCGATCATTGAGGAACGGGCCGCCGCGCTGAGTGATACCGAACTTGATCGCTACTACTACGAGGCTCTGAAGCAGGTCATGGAGTGTACTGACCAGACCTATGTGACGGGTTACCGGATATGGGAACACGAAGTTGAGTGGCTCGACCGGAAGGCAGCCCGCCAAGGATACCTATTCTTCGGTGCCCCCAACGAACGTTCCACCGCCGTCCCGCCTCGCGATTTCTACGTCTACTTCATCCAGCCGTATGACGCGCCCCACTATAAGGATGAACGCAAACCAGACGAAGTTTTCTTCCAGCTCGACGGCAAGGACGAGGAATTCCGAAAGCATCTCCTGTTTTTCGCGGCGGCATCGGATCTGGCCACGAAGTCCGCAGGGCATGCGAAGTCCAGCTACCTGTCCAAGGCAGAAGGGTTTCTGCGTGATCTCGTGAGATGGCTTCGGACGAACATGGCATCCGGCTACGAGATCACCTATCAGGGCAAGCGCAAGAAGATGCTCAACTGGCTCCAAGGTGGGAGGTCGACAGCCGGCTCCAACGTTCGAGATTTGGTCAATTTGGTCGCGGCGACTTGTTTGGAGCCGAGTTTTCAAGAGATGTCGCCTGACTACCCGCGGTTTTCGGTGCTAATCACCGGTGAAAATCGTGCTCAGGCAGCCCAAGATGCCCTGCGCACCATCGCCGGCATCTC
Source organism: uncultured Lentisphaerota bacterium (assembly GCA_903912445.1). Taxonomy (GTDB): domain Bacteria; phylum Verrucomicrobiota; class Kiritimatiellia; order CAIQIC01; family CAIQIC01; genus DP16D-bin41. The sequence continues at coordinate 6,559 of CAIWHP010000197.1, read as the reverse complement.
TCGGACGAAACAGGGCGTGGCCGTCCTAGACGCTTTGGAGTTGCTCGACGGTGAGAAACTCGACCCAGAGCGCAGCCGCTACTCGAAACACGTGCTCGATCTTCTGAAAAGTAAGGCGCATGGTCACGTTCTGAATCGCAAGGAACTGCTGCAGGATGCCTATGGTTTGGAGTATATGGGCCGGGATACTTGTCGGCTGGAGCCGGAATGGTGCGTGGTCGTGCTCGCCGCGCTGATCTATTCTGGACAGTGCGTCTTGGCTATCGCTGGTCAGAAGTTCGATGCCGGCAACCTGGAGCAGCTTGCTGCCACCCCGCTGACGGACCTGATTTCGTTCAAGCACATAGAGTGCCCGAAGGAATGGAACCTAAACGCGCTGAAGGCGCTGTTCGAACTTCTCGGCTTGCCTCCCGGTATGGCCAAGATGGTCACGCAAGGCGATGACCAGCCCGTCAAAGATATGCAAAAGGCGGTTCAGCAGCGGGTCGAGAAGGTCGTTCTTGTGGATCAGCAGTTGCAGAATGGACTGCCCTTCTGGAATCGGAACCTCTTGTCGGAACAGGAACAGTCGCAGTATCGGGATCTGCTGGGCAGCGCCAAAGCTTTCCTCGAATCGCTCCAAGTGTACACCACTCCCGGGAAGCTCAAGAACTTCAGATACGACATCGCCGGAATCAAGGTTCAGGAGAAGGGGCTGATAGCCTTGGCTGAGGTCGAAGCCCTGCAAGTTTTGGTCGTCGAGTTGAGCCCGCTGGCCACCTACCTTTCCCACGCCGAAGTGGCGATGCCGGAATCTCACCCGTGGGTCGAGGGCATGAAGAACCGCCGGACAGAAATGCTGGATGAGATGGCGAAGCCGGCCAAGCGAAACGCAACCGGCTTCCGCCAACGTGCCTCCCAGACGATGAGCGGTTTGCAGGACGGTTTCCTGCAGGTATATCTCGAATTGCACAAAAAGTGCCGGCTCGGTGTGAATGACGACAAGAAGAAGGCCAATCTGCTTAAAGATGTACGGCTGGGCAAGCTGCAAAAACTGGCGACCATTGACCTGATGCCTGCCACCCGGGTCACTGACTTCCAGAACCGCTTGGCCACCTCGCTCAGGAGCTGCTTCGAGTTGACCAAGGACGACCTGCGCGCTGTGCCTGTCTGCCCCCATTGCGGCTTTCGGCCCATCAACGAGGACCTCTCCCAGGCAGTGGGCAAGAAACTGGCGGACATGGACGGTGAACTCAGCGACTTACTCGACAACTGGACGAAGATCTTACTGACCAACTTGAGTGACCCGGTGATCAGGCAGAGCCTCGATCTCTTGAGCTCCAAGTCTCGCAAACTTGTGACTGACTTCGTGGCCGCGAAGGAGTTACCCGATGAACTGACTCAGGCGTTAATTCAAGCTCTGAAGGAAGTGCTCTCCGGCCTCGTCAAGGTTGTCGTCAAGCTGACCGATCTACAGGCTGCGCTGACCGGCGGTGGCTCGCCGGCCACGCCGGATGAGTTGAAGAAGCGATTCGAGGAGTTTCTGGCGACTCTTTCGAAGGGTAAAGACGCAAGCAAGATGCGAATCGTGCTAGATTGACGGGAACCGAGGAAAGAACCAAAGATGGCCAGCGGACTACACTACTTGAATCCGGAAGCGGATGGTCAAACAAAATCTGCCAGGGGGTTCACAGGTTGGCAATGGATACAAGCCCTCTCTGCACAGCTAAATACCGCGCCCGCTGCAGAAAACGTCAGGCTTGATCTTTCTAATGTCCGGTATATTGGAATGTTCGAATTAGTTTCCTGCGTTGCACTCTTGGAACGGCAGGTTCGCCGCAATTTGACATTGAGGGAGATAGGTTTTGACTTCACTGGAAATCGTGTGGACGATGTCGTTAAGCAGGATGAACTAATCCGCGCAAGAAAAAGGCAGGCACCACCTCATGGAGCACGAGATATTACCGAGAAGATGCTTGCTCGCGCCCGTTTGTGGGAACGAATGCTGGCCTTTGTTGAGTCGCTGGGTACAGCCGGGGCTTTGGAGATCGTACGCCCCAATGTCGGACAAGTAAGAGTCACATTCCCCTATTTGGGGTCTGGGTATGGAGAACCATTCCAGTATAGCAGCCCCAACGCCGTTATCAGCGGAATCACGCGTATTGACGGAGAAGAGGACTGTGTGTCCCTTATTTCCGCAACAACCATCCACGGCTGGAAGCAGAATATGGCCGACCGTGCTTTCATGGATGGGATCCCCTATTTTGCCACGAACGAACTCTGGAGGACTTTCTTTTTTGAGTTCGCCGTGAACATCGTTGAACACGCAAAAATTCCAGGGTTCTTGATCGGGCGAATAATCACTAAAGACAATTTCGCATGTAAGCGGATCGGTATCTGGCCTGAGGGTGCGGAGGCGGCGGTTGAGCTCTGCATATGTGATTGTGGCGAAGGGTTGGCAAACACATTGAGCCCAACGTATACAGAGCGATTTAAGAGGGAAGGGTCCGTTCTGGAGCGGATGGCGTTTGCGTTTCATGACCGTGGGAGTAGTAAGATTTATCGACCACTTAGTTGTCGGCATGCGCTGGGTCGATTGTTGGACTTGACGACCAAATACCATGGGATACTCCGATTGCGGACGGAAAATCTGCAGGCTGACTATGATTGCTCGCGCCCTGGCCGTATCACGCATGACCCCGAGCGTGGAGTGTTCCCCTCAGATAGTAGAGAGGGTGACCAAGTCATACCTGGGACACATATTCAACTGGTACTACCGTTAAGAGCTTTTCCGATAGAAGACTGCCGAGATATCTTGCAAATGACCCTTCCCGCAGGCTTCTCAATTGAGCCGCGACATCCCAAAGGGCTATTAATTCCTGTAAGTGAGGCGTTAACCAAAATAACGCCCTGTGTTTCCGTGGAGGACTATAAGGCTTTCGCAGCAGACTGCGAACGATTAGTAAATGCATATGAGACCCTGACACCACGTCCTCGACGTGAGCCGTTCGTATTTGACTTCTCCGGTATTGATGACTGGACGTGGCTGCAATTCAAGGTGTTCTTCGTGAACATCCAACTCTTGACCGAGTCCCGCCCAGTCTTGGCTGTTGAGGTAGATCCGGTTCTGATCAATGAGGTGAGAGAGCACGAAAGGATGGGCGATATCGGCATACTGCGGCGGGATGGGGGCGTCCAAGTTCCACAGCTTGGTGTTGTTGTGGACCTTAAGTCCATTGTTCTCGCCATGCCACGTCGAGCTGAGTGGCGAGGCATAATCGGCCTTCTGGGTGTAGATCGCGATATTTACGAGAACTTGCTTCTATCACTCTGTGGGGCACCCAAAAGTATCGACGAAATGTTAAAGGAGAATCCTGGCGCGAAGCTTGCGGTCTTGAACGGAATGCTTGGGGAAGATAATCCGATCATTCAAAGAGCCCGTTCAGCAGCTGGAGAGCCGACGGAGAAATGGCAATGTATCTGGACGGCTGACTCTCTGAAAACGGAGGCACGTCGGGTTGTAACCCGGCATTTTGAGACAGTAGCGCTCCGTAGTCTGGCATGGCGGGGCTGTCCTGCCAGGTATTCCGAAATGCCGGATGATATCCGTCACAGCAATAGAGACTCAGACGAAGATGTGTTCAAGCTTCCGTGGCGGCCGAAGGAATGGGTAGCTGAGTTTCTCGAGTGCGGCCGTATCTTCGCCAGGGAAAGGGAACTGGACGAAATTGCTCAGCGGCTTATCCGGCGACTATCCGGGTTCCTTCTGCGTAACTCCTTAACGATAGAGGATGTTGACATGCTGGTGATCACCACCTCCCCAGCGTTGATGCTTGCAACAGCACTTCACCGATGGTGGCCCACAGAGAAAAGGCCGTATGTATTAGACTTGGGGCATCAAATGCTTCAGGAACTTGAGCGACCACTGCCAAAGGTTGGGCAACACGCGAACGTAGTAGTGGTCCAAGATGTCCTTGACGATGGCGGCGTAACACGTTCTATCTTATCAAGACTTCTAACAAACTCTGCGACTGTCTTGTGCGTGCTTTCCTTTGTGCGCTTTGTTGATCAGAAGCGGCTTAACGACGCCCTGACCATATATCCTCAGATCATCGATTCTCACGAACTACGGCCAGAATGGTGCATGATTCCTCCCGATGATGAGTGGGATGTTCTCTGGAGTGATGCCAGCGGCCTTCCTGCCGCACATTCGATTCTCTTCGCCTTGCAGCCGAGACATGGGCCGATATTAGGCATGGTACCAGAAGAATTTCGGTATTGGGTTGAGCCACGGTCCCTCCGCCCATTTTCTTACGCGGAGCTTAGGACACCAGCCAAGACTTTGAAACGAAACTGGAATTCTTTGGTCACTGGGGTTGGGACCACAGAACGTTGCTTCCTGAAGGCTGGTCACTTCACGTACGGAATACGACACTACGCGCTGGCGATTGATGTTCGTTCCTTCTTCATGTCTAAATTAGGTGATGATGTAGCCGCAAGGATTGCCGACATCTGTCTAGGCATGAATGAAATGCAACAGAATTCCGGCATAGGATCGGTAACAGATAATAAACGCGAGCTAGCTGGGGATATCACTCTGGTCCTAATGCCCTTGCATAGCCAGGTCCACTATCTTTGGAGAAAGATTTTCGGTGTTTTGGCGGCTAGGGGGCGGAGGCAACCAAGTATGTTGCTTGATGCAACGCTATTCTTGGGCAGTGGCCCATCTTATCAGCTCCCTGTCCAGTTTGAGGAGCAATTAAGGCTAGCCCATGCAAAGGGTGGCCGCGCGAAAGGCTTTGGCATTCGACTCCTTATTCTTGACGATGCTACGATATCTGCCCGCACTGTTGAGACTATCCTTGCTGACATCGATCGCACCTTGATTCGCATCTTCGGCGACGACACAGCAGGTGCGTGCTCGACACTCGAGTGGGTTAAAGCCTACGCGGTGTTTAACGAACTTTCCGATACTCGGCTCTCGCACTGGGCAAACCAGAGAGCGTTTGGGAGATATGCTATACCGTTGGCTATGGCTCAGTACCGTCACTTACCAGGTATGCCTACAACTGACTCTTCATCATGTCCCCAATGCAAGAGAGTTGCTGTCTTGAATGCCATTCGACAGCGTAGCAACTTGCCGTTGGAGTTGAAAATGTTGGCAAGGTGGCTGGAGGAGCTTGAGCCTGTAGCCATTGATGGTGATCTGGACCGCGGCGCCGATACGCGGGTGAGTAATATGGCTTCACTGCCGATTGCAACGGGTGAAGATGTTGTAGAAGGAACCCATTTTGCTGAAGTCAAAATATGGCACTTCACACAGTTAATGTATAGATCGTTTCCGGTCGGAAACGTCCTCGATGAGTGTTGCGTATTGGTCGAAGAAGAAGTGCAAGGTAAAGTTCCCTCTGGCGACTTTAATGCACGCCATTGCTATCGCATGACGGTGTATGACTGGTGTTGTGACAACCTTTCTCGAGTTAGAGCTATGGCAGCTGGCGACCAACTTCTATCGTGCTTGAAGGCCGAAGCGTCAGCAGTCACAGAGGGGGCACAGCGACTACTTGTAGGTCTTTCTTGTCATCCAAATGATCCGCTAGCGCAGCGTGCTTTCGGGTGGATCATGCTGACGCTGGCCGAAAAGTTGGAAAGTCTGGTCTCCGACCGGGCGAAGTTCGACCTCGAACCGACTGTATATGGCTTTCTGAGCGGCATGTCTTTGTACCTAGAAGGCGCAACAGTGGTACTACCTGGTTCTGCGGTCCGGGTTATAGAACCGATACGCGATGATGATGAAGTGTCAATGTCGTGGTTGGAGTACGGGACGAGCCTCGCCACAACATATCCACACTTTTCGGAGTTGTTAACCCAGATGCGATCTGTTAATCGGAAATGGTCATCATGCGGGGATGCACTGAGGAGCCTTGCCGAGCAATTATTTCGAGGAAGGCATCCAAGCGAGCGCATTGAATCTGGTCATCTTCTCCTGCCAAGACTGACGGATGTGTATGCGAGGCGTGTCGCCGATGGAAGAACAGCACCATGGCTCGGGGCAATGTTACAGACATCCTTGCATGTTGTTGTGAGCACATGGGAATATTTATGCTCGAGGACGTCCCTTCCTAAAGCGGAGGAAGCGCTCCCCAAACTCCGCAAAATACTCAGCAGGCTCCGTGACGATCACTCGACCATGCCCGATAATTTCGAGTTTATCTATCGAATATCAGATCTTAACTACAGCTATTGCGAGGAGTTGGCGGACACGCTTCACTTTAGTGCTCAGCGCCTCGTAGATGCGTTGCTTGAGGAGGCTAAGAACGCAGGGGTCACCTTGCGCGTACTTACACCTCGGGACGATCTTATAGATTTAATTTTGATGGCACCTTTTGGGGAGTTACTTAACCGTATCCATAATTGGAGCGTTCTTGCGGCTAAGACACCAGGCGTCACGCCCTTAGTCTCGAACATTGGTTTGACTATCCGTCGAGGGCTGGTCGCCGGCAAAGTCCATATCGGCATCCATAATACGTGTGACGCTGCCGCAGCAATGGATCGCCTAGAGAGTAGTCAGAAGTACAAG
>CAIWHP010000196.1 GCA_903912445.1 uncultured Lentisphaerota bacterium | reverse complement strand
GCGCGCCGGCCTTGACGAAGCCGCCGGGCAGCTGGTCGAGGAACAGGCTGGCGAGCGTGAAGGTGATGCCGTCGGCCTCCATTGTGAAAGGCACGGGGCCGGTGATGCCGCGGTAGTTGAACGGCACCGGCTGCCCGGCGGCGTCGGCGAACACCGGTAGCGACGACTGCGCCTTCCAGTTGATGTCCGCCATGTCGAAGGCGGCCTGCGCGGACGCCCGGTCGAAATACCACGGCAGCTTTTTCTCCTCCGGCGTGCAGTCGCTGTAGCGCTTCGGCGGCAGCGGCGTCGATCCGGGCACGGAGAGGCCCGCGACCCAGCCGTCGTCGAGTTGCACGGGGCGCAGTACGGCGCCGCCGTCGACCGGCAGGCGCGCCTGGCACGCCGCGCGGATGTATTGCGCGAGGAGCTGCGCCATCGCCTCCGTGCAGGAGAAATGCGCGCTGCCGCCCTCGATCAGCAGGCTGCCGGGCCACGCCGGCTGCGCCGCGCGCTTGGCGCAGTGACGCTGGAGGTCGCTGGTGGCCTTCGCCTGCCAGGCCGTGAAGTAATCGTGCTTCGGCTGATCCCACTCGTGGCCGCTGCCGCACGCGACGAGCGCGGGCACCTGCGGCGACTTCAGCCGGTCCCACTGGCCATCCTTGATCTGGATGCCCGCGATGCAGCGGTCGGGATACCCGCTCGTCAGCGCGTTCGGCACCATCAGCGCCATGGACTCGCCCATCGGGAACCATGGCGCCGTCGCCAGCTCCGCATAGCCCGACTGCGCCGCGAGCGCCGTCAGGATTTGCTGGATGAACGCGCCGTGCTCGCGATGGCGCACGTCCTCCGGATAATCCTTGAACGTGTTGAACAGCAGGAACGAGCGGCAGGTGAACAGCAGCGCAAGGTCGCAGTCGCTGCTCGCGCCGCGGATCGCCGGGTGCCCGACGAGCCAATGCTCGGGCACGTTCTGCGCCATCACCACCACGCCGCGCACGCGCCGGCACGCCGGCGGAATCCAGAGATACGCATCGGCCGTGACCGCCGTCATGCCCGGCTTCCCCTGTGGCGTGAACGTCGCGGTGGTCATGAACTGGAAGACCTGGTTCTCCGGCGACCGCGACGACGACTCCACCGCCACACAGGCAACCCACGGCGCCGAGAGGGCCACAAGCACCGTGATTATTCCTATGGGCTTCTTCATCCTTCACCTCACTTTTCGTACGAACGAAGAATGTTGTTCCCGTTGATCAGTTTGTCGAGATCGGCCTTGATCTCCGCGGCGTTGCGATAGTCGCCGTCCAACACCACCGGGACGTTTTTCGGGAGCGGTCCGAGCGGCGTGCTGCGCAGCGAGAAGGGCGCGTACATCAGCCCGTCGAAGCGCGTGCTCGTCTTCATGGCATTGCGGGCCTTCACCGCAAAGGTTCCTCCTCCAAGTACGATCATGCCCAAGTGCTCGCCCACCCAGGTGCTCCCCGCGGAAAGGTCGGGATCGGCGTTGAGGTTCAGCGCGGCCTTGACGCCCGGTGTCGCCTTGATCAGTTCCAGCAGCTCCGCCCTGCTCTGGCTGCGGTAAGGATTGAACCAGAGATGGGCGGTCACATCCTGCTCGCGGAGCAGGCGGCAGAAGTCGTCGAAGCACGCGCGGTTGGCCTGCGGTTCGACATCCTTTGACCCATCCTTCGGCTTAAGGCTCGTGACCGGACTCATCACGAAGAGGGCGTGCGTGGCCCCGAGCAGCGGCAGCTTCGCGGCGACATTCCGGAAGACCCGCAGGCTGCGGGCATGGTTTCCGATGGCGGGGGTCTTCATGCTGGCGCTCAGATCCTGGAGGGTGAGTCCGGTCCAGCCGTTGAGATGGTCGCTAAAATCGACGATGACCTTCAAACCGAGTTGCTTGAGCCTCGCTCCAAAGTGACGGCAGGCCTCGGGACTCATCTGCCAGACCAGGGAGGATTCCAGCTTCACACCGGCGAAATCCCTCCAGACGGTGTCCAGCGCCTGCAGGGCGCGCTCGGCGTTGCCCGGATCGCGCAGGGAGAGATACAGGTCCGGCCGGACCGGGCGGGCCGTGCCGGTGACCTCGCCCTGCTTCATCGGTTGGCCGACCATGGGGACCGATCCGGGGAGTTCCCAGGCATGCTTCAGGTCGGCATAAAGCGTGTTCCAGTCGCCGTAGGAGGCGTCGAGAACCTGGAGGCCGGGATAGTCGGCGGTGCACTTGTGATCGACTACGGTCGTCCCGGGAGCGATGAGCAGGAGACCGGCCTCTGCAGGATTCCTGGGTTTCACAGGAGCTGCGTCGGTGCAGGCGGTACGCAGCCGTCCACTGCCGGATCCGAGGGCCTGCGCCGCCGTGGCGGTGAGTGGCAGGACATGAAATGTGTAGCCGGAAAAAGCGGGATCAACGGAGAGGGCCGCGAGCTCCTGCACCTCGGTGACCGTGCCGGCGGAGAAAAGCAGATGCCTTGCACCATCCAGGATCGCCATTTTTTCGGCCACGGATTTGAACAGGGCGAGGGTCTGTTGCCCGGCGGACGGATCCAAGCGCAGTGCACCGTCACGCTGGGCGGTGCGGAGATCGACAACAAAACCCAGCTTTTGCCGGTTCAACCACCGGCTGCCGTCATATCGCAGAGCATCCGGATCGATGTCCCGGAACTGGGTCCAATCGAGCAGTACGCCATCACAATGCTGGAAGAAGGTGGGCCACCGGAGCAGGCTCCGCTCCAGGTCCGGCAAGGTGGACATCCTCACGAAACGGTTTTTGGGCGGGGCCTCAAAGACCGGAGAGGCAACGAGCTTGATCCGGTTCGCGGCAGGACTCACGGCCACCTTGAAGAATCGGACATCGCCCGCCGCGATAGCAGAGGGACCGGCGGGTTGGCCGTCACCGGGGTAGCCCGCGGGCAGAAAGGGGTATTTTCGGGCAAGGTTGTCAAGGGGGATTTCGTCCTTGGAGGTGATCGCGCCGATCTTGCTCTCGATGAGGAAGGTCTGCCGGGTCAGTTGCGCATTGTAGATGCCGATCAGGTAGGTGTCGGGGCCCATCCGGTTGACGATATAGGCAAGCTGGCTGTTACCGACAGAGAAGAGCTGTTGGGATTTCAGCGTGGAGTCAACCACCTTGAGCACATGCTCCAGCAGCGAAAAGGGCTGGACCTGCTCGGGCGCCGCGTCGAGCTGCTGACGCCAGAGCGGATACGGGCGCTCTGCCACCGGCGCGGGTTGGCTGTTGAGGCCATAGGGGGAGGCCAGCAGGGTGATATGTCCCTGGCCGCGCGGGATGTCCAGGACCAGCGGCGTGCCATCGGCTGCGGCCATGGTGACGACGGCCCCCGGGATCACCGCAGGGTCAAGGATCCAGACCTCGAAGGCCAGTGGCTCGGTCAGCGACTCTCTGCCGAGGTTGACCCGGCAGCCTGCCGGGAACGCTTTCGTGGCAGAGCTGATCTTCCACTCCGGCCAGAGGCGCCGTGCGTTGGCGGCCGTGAGCACCAGCTGCCCGCCCGCCGCGGTGTAGGTTTCCAGCCGGTCACGCAACTCGGCCCCGCCGGTCGGTAGGTCGCCGGCGGCGATCACGGCGCCGTAGCCGGCGAGGACGGGCCCGGGACAGTCGCTCGTAATAACCTCGGTGATGTCGCCGTAGGGTGTCGGGACAAGGGCGCGGCTTTCGTTCTTCCAGACGCCGTTGTCGTAGTAGTTCGGATAAACGGCATGGAGCAGCAGGTGGGTCAGAAAATCGCCGGGTTCGTAGGCCATCTGGACATGCTTCTTGAACTGCCCGAGGTGGGTCTGGGAGGGCATCCAGCCTTGGAAGGGATCGGTAAGCAGTGCGACGGGACACTGAACAGGCCCGGGGCGGGGATACTCCTTCAGGAATTGTTGCATCCAGCGGTTGAAGTCGGCCAGGAGCGGAGAAGGCCCGTAGGCATCCTCGCAGCTCAGGATGGTGGTGTTCCACTGGTACTGACTGTAGAGCACGCGGCGGCGCAGGGCCAGGCTGGTCCGGTAATGATCCCAAGAGGTGAAGACGGCGAGGTCTCCGGAGAGCGTCACCCCGTACTGGCGGGAGGCCCCGCGCAGGAACGCGTACTGGATCTGTGTCCCGGTCACCCCTCCCCGGTTCTGGCACTCCGCGGCCGCGCTCACCACAGCCCCGTCGCGCAGCATGTCATGCCAGTTGTACATCACCGTCAGCAGGGAAGCCTTGTCCGCATGGTCCTCGGCTATGCGCTGCTGGATGGTGTGGATTTTGAGCTGCTCCTCGAAAGGCTCCCCGGTCAGCCGGGTGAGCCCCTTGTACCCGTTGGCGTAGTGGCCGTCCTGCTCGCCGATGTCGCAGCCGAGGAACTGGTCCCCGAGGACGGATTGCAGCTGCCCGATGCGGTGGTAGTCGACGAAGCCGCCGGGGTGCTGGGTCCAAATGTAACCGCCCAGGTTCCAGACGAAGAGTTTCGGGTTGGCCGCCTTGAGGTGGGCTAGCAGGTTGGTGAAGGCCTCGTCGGTGCCGCCTCTGACCAGGTCATAGTTGGGACGGAAGATCGTGCCGGTCGACCCTCCCGGCGTGGTCTTCTTGACGTTCAGGTAACGGTCCCCGACGAGCTGCACCTGGTTGCCGAAGGTCTCCCAGCCAGGCATGGGCCATGGACGCCGGCGGTAGTCCGGATAGGCCGTCACATCGACATAATGGTCGCGCACCGCTGGCGCGGGGCCGGCGGCGGCCGGCTGGTTCGCCGATGCCTGCGCTGCTGCCGCTGCGCCCGTGAACAGCGGCACCATCAGCATCACCGCCAGCAGTCCCCGCCCGCCAGGCATCCCTCTCTGCATCGTGCTGCTCCTGTCATCCAAAGCTTGGAAACGCAAACTAGCATTTCTTCCAAGGCTTGGAAACCCACCGTACTGAACACGCGGCCCGGCGCTGGGTGAGCCGGCAGGGGAAAAGGCTGGACAGACTAATTCACCCAACTTATACGTCAGCGCCATGCACGATGCTAGCCGGTGCGACCATGCCGCTGCACGCCGTCAGGCCGCCGCAGCCCGGCTGCTGGAGCGGGTTCTTCAGGCGCAGAGTACGCCAACGGAAACGCGCCCGGCACTTCCCTGTCATTATTCTAACAGCTTGCCGGTAAACCGATAAAAGCCCGCTTATGCGAACCACCCTCACCGTCCTCTGCGCGCTCGGCCTGCTTAACCAGCTGGCCGTGGCGGCCCCACCGGGCGCCGCCGCACCGGCTGATATCCAGCGCCTCATCCCCTGGCCCGCGTTGGGCGGGCAGCCGCATCCCGACGAGGCGGCGCTGGCCACCGCGGACTGGACGACGCGCGCGCGGCAAGCGCTCGCACCGCGCGCCGTGCAGCCGCTCAAGCGTGACTGGGCGTTCAACTATTTCCCGGGCGAGCAGCTCGACACCGCGCTGCTCGCGCCGCAGGCGGACGACCTGCGCTGGCCGGTCGTGACGCTGCCGCATACGTGGCACACCTGCGAGACGACACGCGAGGTGCATCCCTTTATCGCGCGGCCGTCGGAGCGCGACGCGGCGTATTGGTGGACGGGCTGGGGCGTGTACCGGAAGAGCTTCGTCCTCGACCCCGGCACGCTGGCCGGGCGGCGCGTGTTCGCGGAGTTCGACGGCGTGATGAAATATTGCCGCGTGTGGCTCAACGGCCACGAACTCGGCGACCACAAAGGCGGCTACGCCTCGTTCGAGTTTGAGCTCACCCCGCAGCTGTGCGCGGGCACCAACGTGCTCGCCGTGGCGGTGAACGCGCGGCGCGATGATGTGTTCCACACGCCGCCGATGACGGCCGGTAATTTTGATGTGTATGGCGGCCTCTATCGCGAGGTGCGGCTCGTGGTGAAGCACGCCGTGCATATCCCGTTCCAGGGTGCGGCCTCGCACGAGGGGGGCACCTTCGTCACCACCCCCCAGGTCAGCGCCGAGCGCGCCACCGTGCGCGTGCGGACCTGGGTCCAGAACGGCGACACGGAGCCGCGCACCGTCACGCTGCGCACGACGCTGCTGGACCCGGCCGGCCAACCGCTCGCACAGGACGAGACGCGGGCGACGGTCGCGGCGGGCGCACTGCACAAGTTCGACCAGCCGCACTTCGCCGTCGCCAGGCCCCGGTTGTGGTCGATCGAGACGCCGGTGCTGTACCGCGTCGCGAGCGAGGTGCGCGTGGGCGGCGCCGTGGTCGACCGCTACGCCAGCCCGCTGGGCTTCCGCTGGTTCGAGTGGAACAAGGCCGAGCAGCGCGGCTACCTCAACGGCCGGCGCCTGCACCTGCACGGCACGAACCGGCACCAGGAGTTTCCGTGGCTGGGCGACGCGGTGCCGAAGTGGATGCACGTCCGCGACTTGGCCGACATCCGCTTCGGCCAAGGCCATAATTTCCTGCGCACCGCACACTACACGCAGGATCCGCTGGTCTACGACCTCGCCGACCGGTATGGCCTGCTGGTGTGCGAGGAAGTGCCGAACATCAAGAACATCAAGTTCGACACGGGCGTCCAGCGGCAGCAGGTCGTCGAAATGGTCCGGCGCGACCGCAATCACCCCAGCCTCGTGATGTGGAGCGTCGGCAACGAAAGCAGCAACCCCGCCGATTCCGCGTGGGTCCACGCCGAGGACGACACGCGCCTGATCCACGAGCGGCACAGCGACCTGAAAAAGGCCGGCGCGTTCGTCACGCACACGGATGCGGACATGGATATGGAAAATCTCCTGCGCTGCACCGTGCGCGGGTGGACGCACCGCGACGTGGCGGACTTCGAACCGGCGAACGGCCAGCAGGCCGGCACCGAGGCCTGGCAGCACACGCAGGCGCTGGTCGAAGGCGGCAGCCAGCGCGGGCGCATCGACATGCCGAACGGGAACATGTGGCTCTACGCCGATCACGGCGCCGACCGCGAGTACGCCCACTGCCCGCTCCTGCACCTCAACCCCAAGGGCTGGGTGGATCTCTACCGCCTCCCGAAATACATGTATTTCCTCTGGCAGGCGCAGTACACGCCGGAGCCGATGGCCTTCGTCCATCCGCATTACTGGCAGCCCCGTTATCTCGGCCAGACACACGACTTCATCGTGGACTCGAATTGCGACTCCGTGGAGCTGTTCGTCAATGGCCGCAGCCTCGGCACGCAACAGCCGTGCGCGGAGAACTTCTGGAACGTCGCCTTCAAGGCTGTGCCGGTGGAGCGCGGCGAACTGCGCGTGGCGGGGCAGAAAGGCGCGCAGACCGTGACCCGCCGCGTCGTGATGGCGGGCGCGCCGGCGCGCCTCACGCTCACCGCGTCGCAACCGGCGCTCGAGGCCGCGGGCGATGCCATCGCCGTGCTGACGCTGGACGTGGTGGACGAGGCCGGCGTGCCCGTGCCGGAATTCGACCGCACCCTGCGCTGGGACATCAGCGGCCCCGCCACCCTGGTCACACCCGCCACCTACGAGAGCGACCTCAAGCAGCGCAGCGCACGCAACGGCAGTTTCTACATCGTCGCCCCGGTCTGCGCGCTCGTGCGCGCCACCGGCCTGCCGGGTGAAATCACCATCTCCGCCACGGCGGATGGCGTCGCCCCGGTTGTGCTGAAGCTGATGGCGAAGGCAGGCCCGCCGCACGCGAGCTTCGTCACCGAGCCCGCGCTCGCGCCCGGCAACCGCCTGCCCGTGGCCACCGCGCCGGCCGACACGCCCGGCGCTCCAGCCGCACAAGTCGAGCGCGGCACGAAAAGCGTCAAGAGCGCCATGATGAAACGCGCCAAAGAGGACCTTGTGCTGCCGCGCGACCGAAACCGCGCCTTCTATGAGGCTGCGGTGCGGACCTGGTTCGCCGCACACGACCCTGCGCCGCTGCAGCGGAAGCTGGTGTTCGATGAGCTCGCCCAGGCCTGCGCCCTGCACCTCGCCAGCAACGGCGGCCTGCTCGTCGCCGACGACTTCAACCACCGCGTGCTGCAGTTTAATGACGCCTGTAAACTTGAGGACGCGATCCTCGCCCGTGGTCTGCCCGCGGACTACAGCACGCTGCTCCGCCGCAGTTATGCGCGCCGGCTCATCCGCGACGGCCAGCCGCTCCGCACCGCCGAGGAGTTGTCGTGGATTGCCGCGCTGCCCGCCGATGCCAAAGCCGAAGTCACCCCGCGGGCCTGCGGAGCGGCGGAGCTTTTCCGCCAATGGTATCCCGAAGCCGCGCAGCTATCTCCGGCCCAGCGCGACCTGGCGTGCGGCCGCTTCCTGGAAATCAACCACGCGGCCGGCACACCACCCTCCGATGCGCAGGCGGAGCAGACCATCATCTACCCCGGCCAGGCGCCCCTCCTGCGGCCCACCTTGAAACAACTCCTCAACATACCTGCGGCAAAAGCAGGGCCGCCGGCGACTGCCCTGTCCGTTTCCCAAGCCTTGGAAAAAACACGGCCGCGATGATCCAAGGCCCGGAAAAATTCCCGTGAGAGTTTTCACGGCCTGGAAAAAATCTGCCCGCCTTTTTCAAGGCCTGGGAGGTACCCGTCAGGCATGCGGACAAGCGCCGCTTGACGCGCGGTGGCAAAATGCTACCTTTCCGCCATGAACCAACCCGTCAAACTATCTGCGGACCTGGTCCTCGACGCCCGCCTGATCGGCCAGGCGGTGCGGCGGTCCATCGCCGGCCAGATCGAGTACTGGGCCAACATGGGCCGCGCGCTGGAACCGCTGATGCAAGGCGCTGTGGCCCTGGGGCTGGCGCGCTCCGGAACGGCCCGCCCTCTTTCCGCCTGTCTGGATACGGTGGATTCCGCCGAGGGCCGGCAGCGGTTGGCCAAGTATCTGGCCAGCCAACCTTTCCCGCACTATGAACCGGTCGCGGATCGACCCGGCTTGCTGACGCGCATCGAGGCCAACCACAAGCGCACGGTGGGGCGCTTTGTGAATCGAAAATTTCAAGCCGTCAGAACCGCCAAAGCGAAATGAAGGCCCTGCTAGATCGTCGCCCGGTGGTGGTGATGGTGGCAGGCCCCAATGGCGCCGGCAAGACGAGCTTCTTTCATGCCCACCTGGCGGCGAGCGGCCTCCGCTTTCTGAATCCCGACCTGCTGGCCCGTGAGCTGAACTTGCCACCCACAGAAGCCGCCAAGGCGCTGAACGCTTTGCGCCAAACCTTGGTGGCGGAGCAGGAAAGCTTCGTTTTCGAGACGGTCTTTTCTGATCCGGTGGGCGCCAAGTTGGACTTTTTGAAGGCTGCGGCCAAGGCCGGCTATACCGTCATCCTCTGCTTCATCGGTATCGCGGGGGCAGTCACATCCGATGAGCGCGTGGCGATGCGCGTCTCGCAGGGCGGGCACGATGTGCCGGCGGAAAAACTGGTGGCCCGCTATCCGCGGACAATGGCCAATCTACAAAAGGCCATCCGGGCCGTGCCGCATGTGTTCATCTTCGATAACGAGGATCTGCGGACACCCTACCGCAAAGTGGCCGTGTTCGAGAACGGCAAGGCCATGTATCTGGCGGCACCGCCGCCCAAGTGGCTTGCTCCACTGCTGCCGAAGCCTTGAAATAACTGGTCTTCAAGCGGGGCGCCAGTGCGGTTTGCGTCAGATGCTGGCGCTGGCGCTCCAGCGGGGTTGCCGGCTAATCCGCGCTTCAGGAATGTTTCACGGCTGCAAGCCTGTGGTCCATGCTTGGGAGTCGGGCAGTGCACAGCGGAACGGCGAGGCGGGCAGGCCTTCGGCATTGAACAGCGCGACCTCCGGCGCGTTGCCCCAGGCATAACGGACGGCGACCGGCACCGACTGGCCCTGCTGGAGCACCGCGTGATCGCAAAACAGCGGCGCCAGCTTGAAGCCCGCCCCCGCGTCCTGCGCCTTTCCGGTCACCGCTGCATGCGCGACGACAAGCGAGCTGAAAAGAACGCCGCTGCGCAGGATGGTTTTTCCAAGCGTTGGAACGCTGGCGGCCCGCTTTTTCCAGACCTTGGAAACCGGACCCGCCGCGCTGCGCGAGCCAACCGTTAGCTGTCATGGGCAGTCACCATAATTCTTTCGCATTGCGCTGCGCAAAGTGTGCCCGGCGGCACCCCCGCCCAGATACATATCAGACAGTGAACTTGCGCGACAATCCCAGCCTGGGGCGCAGCGGCCCGACTGCGGGCTGGAGCGGGAGGTCAGAATTTCAGCTCGTGGTAGAGCAGGTTGTGGGCGGCGGCAACGGCCGGATTGGTGATGGCGCCGGCGTGGGTGTTGAGGCCGGGGCGCAGCTCGGGGATCTGCCGCAGCGCCTCTTCGAAGCCGAGGTTCGCGAGCTTGAGCACGTACGGCGTGGTGGCGTTGGTCAAGGCCTGCGTCGCGGTGCGCGCGTAGGCGCCGGGCATGTTGGTGACGCAGTAGTGCAGCGTGTCCTCCTCCACGTAGATGGGGTGCTCGTGCGTCGTCGGGCGCGAGGTCTCGGCGCAGCCGCCCTGGTCGATGGCGATATCCACGAACACCGCGCCGGGCTTCATCACGCGCAGCATCTCGCGGCGGATCAGGCGCGGCGCCTTGGCGCCCGGGACGAGCACCGCGCCGATCAGCAGGTCCACCTGGGGCAGCATCTCCAGCAGGTTCTGCTCGTTGGAATAGAGCGTGTGCGCCTCGTGGTGCAGGCTGATGTCGAGGAAGCGCATCTGCTCCAGGTCCACCTCGAGGATCGTCACCTCCGCGCCGATGCCGGCGGCGACGCGGCCCGCGTTGATGCCGGCGGTGCCGCCGCCGATGATCAGCACGTGGCCCGGCAGCACGCCCGGCACCCCGCCGAGCAGCACGCCGGCCCCACCCTGCGCCTTGCTCAGGTAATAGGCGCCGACGACCACGCTCATGCGGCCGGCGATCTCGCTCATCGGCTCCAGCAGCGGCAGGCGCCGGCCGAGCTGCACGGTTTCATAGGCGAGCCCGGTGGTGCCGCTCCGGACCAGCGCGTCGGTGAGCGGGCGGTTGGCGGCGAGATGCAGGTAGGTGAAGAGCAGCAGGCCCGGCCGCAGGAAGCCGAACTCCTCCGGCACCGGCTCCTTGACCTTCAGGACCAGGTCGGCGCTCCATGCCTCGGCCGCGGTCGCAACGAGCCGCGCGCCGCAGCGCGCATACAGCTCGTCGCTGTAGCCGCTGCCCAGGCCGGCGCCGGCCTGGACGAGCACCTCGTGACCGGCCTGCACGAGCATCCGCGCCGTCGCGGGCGCGGCCGCCACGCGGTGCTCCTTGACCTTCACTTCCTGCGGGACGCCGATCTTCATCGCGGTCTCCGTTTCTGGCACACCGGCCACCCTTGGGGGACGCTCCCTATATATCAAAAATTGCACCGTTTTCCAACGAGCCGTTCGCCGTTGCGAGTATGTTCTTCCGTCGCCGCCGCGTTCGCGCTATCACATGGGGCGACGTAATGGAAAGGCAACCCCCAAATTCCCCGGCGCCGCTGACCGAGGGCAGCCTGCTGCGCTCGCTGCACCGGCTGGCGATGCCGATGCTGATCGGCGCGGTGCTCAACAACCTCCAGAGCATCATCAACCTGTTCTGGGTGGGCCACCTCGGCCCGCACGCGATGGCGGCGGTGGCGGTCGGCGGCACGATCCTCATGCTGCTGTTCCCGATGCTGATGGGCCTCTCGACCGGCACGGTGGCGCTGGTCTCGCGCGCCATCGGCAGCGGGCAACACGAGGAGGCGACGGCGGCGGCCGGCCAGTCGCTGATGCTGGCGGCGGTGGTCGGCGTCCTCACCGGCCTCATCGGCTGGCACTATTCCGACGTGCTCGTCCGCCTGCTCGGCGTCGAGGCCGCCGTGCTGCCCGATGCCGAGGCCTACCTGCGCATCAACCTGCTCGGCAACATCACGCTCTACCTCCAGGTCATCGGCGCGGCGGCGCTGCAGGGCGCGGGCGATGCCAGGACGCCGATGTGGGCCGGCGTCATCGAGAACATCCTGAACATCGCGCTCGACCCCTTCCTGATCTACGGCCTCGGCCCGTGCCCGAAGCTCGGCGTCGCGGGCGCGGCGATCGCCTCGGTCCTCTCGCAGTCGGTCGCCGCCGTGATCGTCGTCCGCGCCATGTTCCACGAGCGGGCGCATCTGCGCGTGGCCTGGCGCGACTGGCGGCCCAACCTGCAGCTCTCTTGGCGCATCCTGAAGATCGGCCTGCCCGGCTCCGGCCAGCTGCTGACGCGCAGCGTGATGGGCGCGGTGCTGATGCGCGTCGTCGCCGGCTGCGGCACCGCGGCGGTCGCCGCCTACGGCACCGGCCTGCGCTTCCACATGATCGTGCTCATGCCCGCCTTCGCCCTCGGCGGCGCGGCGGCGACGCTGGTCGGCCAGAACCTCGGCGCCGGCAAGCCGGAGCGCGCCCGCGCCGCCGCGTGGCTGGCGACCGGCCTGGACCTGGTCTTCATGCTGGCCGCGATCTTCGTGATGATGATCTTTGCGCCGGCGCTGATGCGGATGTTCAACGGCGACCCGGAGGTCGTCCAGATCGGCGTCAGCTACCTGCGGATCGTCTCGCCGTTCTACGTCTTCGCCGCGCTCGGCATCGTGCTCGGCCGCGGGCTCAACGGCGCGGGCGACACGATCGCGCCGATGGTCTGCACCATCCTCTCGCTCTGGGGTCTGCAGGTGCCGCTGGCCATCTGGCTGGCGAAAGTGGTCACGCCGGCCACGGAGGGCATCTGGTGGGCGATCAGCGCCGCGGGCGTCGCGCACGGCCTGCTCATCGCCGGCTGGTTCGAGCTCGGCCGCTGGAAAAAGAAAAAGGTCTGACGGCGCGGCCCCACAGGCCGTCGGACCAAGGAAAGGCCCATGATGAATAAACTTTTCGTTGTGCTTGGGCTGCTGTTGCTGGGACGCGCCGCGGCGGGCGACCTGCTCGGCGGCGCCTGGACCCTCTACGCCGAGCAGCACAACGCCACGCTGACCCAGACCGGCGGCGTGCTGCGCATCGAGGTGCGCCGGCCCAGCGAGCCGTTCTACCTGACCCAAGTCAACCAGGGCCTGGCCACGCCGCTGCCGGCCGGGCGCAAGCTCCAGCTGAGCTTCCAGGCGCGCGCGGCCGCCGGCAACACGCTGCGCGCGCTGCTGGAACAAAACGTCCCGCCGTATGTTGCGGTGATCGCTAGCAGCCCGACGCTCGGCCCGGACTGGAAAACCTACCGCCAGCTCGAGGTGACGGAGCGCGACTGGCCGGCGGGCAGCCTCGGCGTGCGTTTCCAGGTCGGGCAGCAAGCGGGCATGATCGAACTGCGGGCGATCGCCTTGGAGGATATGGGCCCCGACGCCCGCTTCGTAGCGGCCCAGGCGGCGCTCGCACCGGATCAGATCGCGGCGCGTATCCGGCAGCACCGCATGGCGGACCTGCGGATCGAAGTGCGCGACGGGGCGGGCCGGCCCGTGCCCAACGCCACCGTGCGCATCGAGCAACAGCGGCACGCGTTCCTGTTTGGCGCGAATATTTTCGAGCTGAAGCCCGACGACAACTCGCCGCAGCAGCGCGCCTATCAGGAGCAGTTCGCGGCGCTGCTAAACTACGCGACGCTGCCGTTTTATTGGGGCGCCTTCGAGCCCCAGCGCGGACAGCCCCACGATGCGCAGCTGGAAAAAATGGCGCGCTGGTGCCAGGCCCGCGGCATCGCGTGCAAGGGCCACCCGCTGGTCTGGCACGAGGTGTGGCCCGCGTGGGCGCCGGCGGACGCCGACGCGGCGATCCCCCTGCTGCGCGCCCGCGTCTTCGACCTCATCCCGCGCTACCGCGAGACCATCCGCTACTGGGACGTGCTCAACGAGGCGAACAGCGCGATGCACTATCCCAAAACCGGCGAGGGCCAGTGGATCCGGCGCGATGGCCCCGCGGCGGTCGTCGCCACCGCGCTCGGCTGGGCGCGCGAGGCCAACCGGGCCGGCGGGGCGACGCTGCTGTACAACGATTACAACACGGGCAGCGACAACGAGGCGCTGCTGCGCGCGCTGCGCGACAAGCAGGCGCTGCCGGACGCCATCGGCATCCAGTCGCACATGCACGGCGGGCTGTGGCCGCTGCCGCAGGCGTGGAACGTGGCGGAGCGTTTCGCGGCGTTCGGCCGGCCGGTTCATTTCACCGAGATGACGATCGTCAGCGGGCCGGAGCCGAAACATGCGCCGGAACAGGACTGGGTGCCCAACTGGGTGACCACGCCCGCCGGCGAGGCGGCGCAGGCGCGCTATGTGGCCGAGCTGTACACCGTGCTCTTCAGCCATCCCGCGCTGGAGGCGATCACGTGGTGGGATTTCAGCGACCACAACGCTTGGAAGGGCGCGCCGGCAGGCTTCGTGCGCAAGGACATGACGCCGAAACCGATCTACGACGCATTGCGCCAATTGATCCGCGAAACCTGGTGGACGCGCGCCACCGCGACGGCGGACACCCGCGGCGCCGCGCAGGTGCGCGTCTTCCGCGGCACGCACACGGTCACCGCGCGCGACGCCGCGGGCCACACCAACACGCAATCCGTCGAACTGCCGATCTCCTGCGCGGAAAAAACCGTGACGCTGCAGCTGAAGTGAAGGCGGCGCGAGCGGTTTTCCTGGCCATGCTCGCCCCGGGCGGAGCCGAGGCGGGCGGCCGACAGCGTTATTTTTTCCAAGCCGGCCGGGAAGTCGGGCGGCGCGCCGGATCAGTGGCCGTTGGCCGTGCGGGGATTGCACCAGAACTGACTGCGGCCGCTGAATTTAATGACCTTGGCCGTATAATCGACGCTGGAGATATACTCGGAGTGTCCGTCGAAACAGGCGAAGGCGCCGGTCTTGTTGTGCCGGAAGGTCATGCCTTCGTTGGGCGTCGAGCTCAGGTCGCCGGACGAAGTCATCGAGGCGGTGGAGCCCTCCCAGAACATCACGTCCGTGGGCTTGAACTGCGTATAGTTGAAGGCGTAGTTGGGGCTGCCCGCTCCGCCAAGGCCGCCGGTGAAGCCGTTCATGACGTAGGAGGTGAGCTTCAGGTTGGGGCTCACGCCCGGCGTGCTGGCCGCCTTGTCGCTCGGGCAACGATAGACGGCCTGATCTCTCAGGTAGGGCCAGAGGGCGCCATTGGTGCAGGTGGTCACCGGCTTGTGCGCGTCAAAGGCCCAGCCCGGCGGGCAATCGGGCAGGGCCCCGACCGCATTGTTCCAATTCGGGTAGGGCAGCGCGCCGCTGTGGTCGCCGGCATAGTGCATGGCCGCCAGCACCATCTGCCGCACGTTGCTCATGCACCGCATGCGTTGGGCCTTTTCGCGCATCCCCGTGAGCGACGGCATCAGCAGCGCCAGCAGGATGGCGATGATGCCGATCACGACGAGCAGCTCGATCAACGTGAAGGCCTGCGCCCGCCGGCCGGGCGCCCTTTTTCTGGCGGTCCACGGACTGGAAGTCCGGGGCATCACTTCCCGGAGAGGTCGAGGCAGACGAGGTCGCCGGCGTTGTTCTTGGCGTAGAGGCGGCCGTTGGCCAGCACCGGCACGCACCAGCACTTGCCGCCGAGCACCTTCGCGCGGGCGGTTTCCTTGAAGGACTCCGGCGAGGGCGTCGCGATGATCAGGTCGCCCTTCTCGGCGAGGATGATCAGCTTGCCGTCGGCGAGCATCAGCGAGGCCTTGCCGATGCCGGTCTGGGTCCACTTGAGGTTGCCGGTGGCCAGCTCCATGCAGGCGAGGTTGTTCTCGTCGAAGCCGTAGAGGAACCCGTCCACCAGCACGCAGCTGTTGAAGTGATTCTTCATCTGGTTGTTCTCCCAGACTTTTTCGAGCGCGCTGCCGGTGAACCTGACCAGCGCGCTGCCGTGGTTGTAGCCGGCCGCGATGAACAGCTTGTCGCCACTGATGATGGGCGTGACGGCGTTGACATCGTACTTCGTCTTGAACGGGTAGCGGCCGACTTCCTTGCCGCCCTTCTGCTCAAGCACGACGAGGGCGACGCCGTTGAAGTTGGCGAGATAGTCCTTCCCGGCCCGGCTGAACGGCTGGAGGGTGCTGTAGCCGGCCTGGTCGCTGCCGTTCTTCCACACGAGCTTGCCGGTTGCCTTCGCGAGCGCCACGACGGAGCCGCCGGGCGCGCCGGTGTCGAGCAGCAGCTGGTCCTTGAGGATCAGCGGCGAGCCGGCGAAGCCCCACGTGGGCATCTTGCCGCCGAAATCCTTTTCCAGATGCTTCTGCCAGACGATTTTGCCGGTCGCGGCCTCGAAGCAGAAAAGATCGCCGGTCTTGCTGAGGGCATAGACGCGGTCGCCATCCACGGTGGGCGTGGCGAGCGTGCCGCCTTCCCAGAACTTGGGCTGCAGCGGGCAGGGATAGGAGTGTTTCCAGATTTCCTTGCCGGTGACGGCGTCGAAGCAGTAGATCGTGTCGGTCTCGTTCTTGTTGCCCTGCGTATAGGCGCGGCCGTTGCTAACGTGCACGGCGGAGCAGCCCATGCCGACCTGCGCGGTCCAGAGTTGCTTCGCTGCGCCGGAGGCCAGCTTCCAGCCGGTTTCGGTGGAGATGCCATCGCGGGTCGGGCCGCGCCAGTTCGGCCAATCGGCGGCGGGCGTCAGCGGCGCGGCGGCGAGCAGGGCGAGGCCAAGCAGGGGTCGGAAGGTCATGGGGTCTCCTTATTTCTGTTTGATGTCGTAGCAGAGCAGCGTGCCTTGGTCGCGGACAAAGAGTTTGCCGTTGCTGATGACGAGGTGCGGCCAGGCCTTGGCCTTGCTGCGGTCGGGCTGGCTGAAACGACCGCATTCCTTCCAACCTTCGGGCGAGGCCTCGATCAGCGCGAGCGTGCCGGTGCCTTCGTCGCGCAGATAAAAGCGGCCGTCGGCATAGCTAAGGGTGCCCTTGCCGAGCTGCTTCTCGCTCCAGACAACCTTGCCGGTCTTGAAGTCCATGCAGGTCCAGCCGCCACTCCCGTCGCTGTAGCCATAGAGCTTGTCGCCGAGCAGGATGACGCCGCCGTGGTGGTTGACCATGTCGGTGTTCGCATAGATTTGTTCCGCGCCGAACTTGCCGCCCGCCGCGGAAACCTTGAAGGCGTTGCAACCGATCTTGTAGCCGGAGGCGACGAAGACCTGGTTGTCCTTGTAGATCGGCGTCGGGATCACAGCTGTCTTGCCGATGCGCTCGGCCTGCCACAGCACCTTGCCGCTGGCGCTGGCGATGCCCGCGACGTGCGCATCGGTGAAGACGATGTATTGGTGGACGCCACCGATGTCCACCGCGATCAACGAGGAGTAGGTGGCCTTGTCGGTCAGTTCCTGGCTGCGCCAGAGCGTCGCGCCGGTCTGCTTGTCCAGCGCCAGCACGGTGCCTTGCTGGCCGCCCGGCGTGCAGACCAGCTGCTTGCCGTCCACCAGCACCGACTCCGCGTTGCCCCAGCCCGACATCATCTTGCCGCCGAAGTCGCGGTTGAGGTTCTTGCGCCACACTTCCTTGCCGTCGGCCACCTGCAGGCAGACGAGGTCGCCGTACTGGCCGAGCGCATAGATGAGGTTGCCGTCCACGGTCGGCGTGCCGCGCGGGCCGGGATAGCCGCCGCCGCCGCCGGTCGCGCCGAGCTTCGCCTGCCACAGCAGCTTGCCGCTGGCGAGGTCGAGCGCCTCGACGCAGGCCGAGTCGCCGACATCACCAATCGTGAAGACCTTGCCGCCGGCCACCGCCACGCTGGAGAAACCGCCGCCGAGCTCCTCGGCCTTCCAGGCCAGCGCCGGGCCGCCCGCGGGCCACTGCTGCAGCAGGCCGGTCTCGGTGGAAAGATTGTCGCGCTGCGGGCCGTGCCACTGCGGCCAGTCCGTCCCCGCGGCCAGCGCCCCCGTCAGGCCCAGCGCCCCCGTCAGGCCCAGCGCCACGCCCAGCATCAGCTTTATCTTCATGTCAGGTCTCCCGGCGAAAAGTGCCGGCATTTTCTTTTCTTTTGGCGGCAAGTCAATTTGTTTCGCGCGCTGGAAAAAGGCCGGAGGGTTGGTATGGTATGGCCCATTCGACGGCAGGAGACCATTATGGCAACAGAACGGCTGGCAATCATCATCCTCGGTGCGTCCGGCGATCTCGCGCAGAAAAAACTGCTGCCGGCGCTGTTCTCGCTCTACGCGCAGCAGCTGCTGCCGGCGGATTTCCGCATCTTCGGCTTCGCGCGCACGGCGTTGACCGACGCCGCCTTCCGCGCGCGCACGGCCGAGAACCTGACCTGCCGCTACACGCCCGACGCCCGCGAGTGCTCCGCGTTCATGGAAAAATTTCTCGACCGCTGCCACTATTGCGGCGGCGACTACGGCGACACCGACGCCTACCTCGATCTGGCCGCCGCGCTGCATGCCGAGCTGGGCGAGCTCAATTTCAACCGCCTCTTCTACCTCGCCATCCCGCCCTCGGTCTTCCTGCCGGCCGCCCGGGCGCTGGGCAACTCCGGCCTCGTCACCTGCGACAGCCGCCACGGCTGGACGCGCATCGTCATCGAGAAGCCCTTCGGCCGCGACCGGGCCACCTCCGACGAGCTCGCCGCCGCGCTGGGCGAGGTGTTCACCGACGACCAGACCTTCCGCATCGACCACTACCTCGGCAAGGAGATCATCCAGAACCTGCTGGTCCTGCGCTTCGCCAACCACGTCTTCGAGCCGCTGTGGAACCGCCACTTCATCCGCGACGTGCGCATCACGTGGAAGGAGGATATCGGCATCGCCGGGCGCGCCGGGTATTTCGACGACTTCGGGATCATCCGCGACGTGATGCAGAACCACCTGCTCCAGATGCTCGCGCTCACCGCGATGGAGCCGCCCCTCCATCTCGATGCCGGGCACATCCGCGACGAGAAGGTCCGCGTGCTCAAGGCCATTGTGCCCGCGGCCCTCGAAGACCTGGTGGTGGGGCAGTACGCCGCCGCCGAGCAGGGCGCCGGCGGCCGGCCCGCCTACCGCGCCGAGCACGGCGTGCCGGCGGACTCGCGCACCGAAACCTACGGGGCGGCCGTCCTCAAGATCGAAAACGACCGCTGGCGCGGCGTGCCGTTCTTCGTCGAGTGCGGCAAGGCGCTCGACACCAAGCTCGCCGAGATCCGCCTGCGCTTCCACGACAACGCCGTGAAGATCTTCGGCGCCAAGGCCCCGCACCTGCCGCCCAACGAAATCGTCATCCGCGTGCAGCCCGACGAGGCGATCTTCCTCCGCATCAACACCAAGATCCCCGGCCTGGAAACGAAGCTGGCGCCGAAGGAGCTCAACCTGCGCTACCGTGCCGAATTCGAGGGCGTCATCCCGGAAGCCTACGAATCACTGCTGCTCGACGTGGTCAAGGGCGACAAGTCGCTGTTCATCCGCGCCGACGAGCTGGCCGCCTCGTGGGATGTGCTCGACAACGCCTTGCACGAGCTGGCCGCCCACCGGCGCGAGCCGGAAGCGTACCCCTACGGCAGCGTCGGCCCGCGCGGCCGCGCCAAGCTGCTCGCCCGCCACGGCTTCGCGCCGTGACGGTTTCCAAGGCTTGGAAAACAAGACAACCGCTTTTTCCGAACCTTGGAAAAGCTCACGCAGACTTTTCCAAGCCTGGGAAACCGGCGGGTTCAGGGCTTGTTCAGGAGGAGCGAGTCGAAGAATTTTGGCGCGTCGGTTTCGAGCGCCTTGGCCTGGCTTTTCGGCGCCTCGACAATCAACATGAGCTGGTCGGGATCGAGCAGGACGATGTGCGCCAGGGCGGTGGCGGTGCTCGAGGCGTTCTTCATCTCGTAGGCCTTCTTACCACCAACGGTGAGGGCCTTGTTCGCCTTCAGGCCCTTCTCGAACAAAGCGTGGCTGGCCTCCTTGTCGCGATAGAGCATGCGCGTCGCCGAAAACTTCACGCCCTCCGGCGTCTTGCCGCCGATGGTGAAGATCTTGGCGACCGCCGCCGAGGGCGCAGGATCGGTGAAGGCGATGTCGTTGAACTTGGTCGGCAGCTTGACGCTGAAACAGCCGCCGGTCGAGGTGGCCGCCACCCAGCCGCTCGCGTCCGGTTCGCCGGCCTGGATGCGCAGCAGTTGCATGCCCTCAGGCATTTTTTTCGGCGGAGCGCCGAACGCCACCGCCGCCATGAGGAGACCCGCCCCGACACCGTGCCACCAGTTCATGAAGACCTCGCTCTTTCTGCCGCACGCGGCAGGGGCATCATAGCGCCTCCGCCCCCCGGCTCAACCGGAAAACCGCGCTGCCGCTTCGACGGCTGAGAAAGCAGGTCAGGGCGTTTTCCAGGCGAGCGCCGGGCGGCCGTTGAGCCGCAGGGTCCGGCTGGCTTCATCGAAGGCCGGCTGCTGCTCTTCGCAGGTTTTGACAAAGGCTTCGAAGCTGCCACTGGTTTTGGCATCGGAGCACAGGCCCAGCCAGGCGACGCGCCGGCCCTCGGCGCGCAATTCCCGGCCGGTGAGCACGGCGTTGTGCGGCGTCAGGGCGCTGCTGCACCAGAGCGCGACGAAACCCGCTCCCTTCGCCCCGAAGGCCCAGTGCCCGCGCACTTCCTGCCGGTCGAACGCCTCGGCGGGCCAGTAGGCGTGCGTGAACGGGATCGGATGGGTTTCCGGGATGTCGAAAATTTCCAGCACCTGGCCGGCGTGCTGGGCCAGGCGTGGCAGGCTGCCGTTGCCGTACCAGTAGCCGGGGCGCGACTCGCACAGGTCGAAGCTTGCGCCGGGATGGTTGACGAACACGTGACAGTCCCGGCCCAGCGTGGCGTGCCAGAGATGCTGCTGGTAGCCCGGCGCGCCCGGCTGCAGCCCGCGCGGCTTGCGGGTTTTGCCGGTTGCGGCCGCGGGCACCGCGGGGATTTGCAGCGACGCAAGCAGGTAGCCCGCGGTCTTGTGGAGCGCCAGCTCGACATCCTCGTGCCGGTATTTTTTGGACACCGGCTGTTGCATGAGCCGGGCGAGGCCCGCGGGCGGACGGTAGTTTTTCGAGGCGGCGAGATAGACGA
Source organism: uncultured Lentisphaerota bacterium (assembly GCA_903912445.1). Taxonomy (GTDB): domain Bacteria; phylum Verrucomicrobiota; class Kiritimatiellia; order CAIQIC01; family CAIQIC01; genus DP16D-bin41. Next base: position 40,058 of record CAIWHP010000196.1, on the reverse strand, counting down.
TCCAGTTGTTGTAGGCCGGCGCGGCGGCGGGCGTGGCGTAGGCCAGCAGCGCCTGCGTGCCGGAGTCCTGCGGATAGAGCACGTTGCGGTAGACGCGTCCCTGCGGGCCGACCGTGACGCCGTCGAACGCCTGCGCGGCGAGGTCCGTGAAGACGCGGTCCACCTGGGCTGCGGCGCGCCGCGCGAGGTCCGCGTCGCCTGCAAAGTCCACCACGTTCAGCAGTGCGGCGACGGTCAGCGGGATATAGGTGCTGCTGAGAAATTCCCGGAAGCCTTCCTGCTCGACGTGCGCGAGCCAGGCCTGGCAGCGCTGCCGGCCCAGCGCGGCCTGCTCGCGGCCGGTGCGCTTGCTGTTGCTGAACAGTTCATCGGGCCAGAGCTGCCCGGCCAGCCATTGGTTGCCATGGAACAGCAGGCTGTGGTTCTCGCTGTCGAAGCACATCGCATCGGTGCCCGGCTCATCCATCCAGTAGCGGAACCCCAGGGCCACGCGTTTGATCTGGGCCGTCTCCTCCGGCGTCGCCAGGCCCATCAGCTGCAGCCGCAACAGGCCGGCGAGGAAGAAATCGGAGCAGTCCCGGCGGGCCTCGATGCCGCGCAGGGTCGAGGTCAGAATGTCCGTGTCTTTCGATCCCGCCTGCTTCAACAAACGCCGGGCCAGGAGCTGCATCACGTCGCCGCTGCCCTTGCCGGGGTTGGCGAGATGCTCGATGATTTTTCTGCGCTGCTCCTCCACCGTGCCGGTCAGTGCCCCGGTTGCCGGTTTGTTGGCGGGGATTTCCAGCTGGCGCGCCAGCTTTTGCCCGGCGACGGCCAGCGTCACGTGCACTTGGAACGCCGCCTCAGGGGATACCGCGCAGCGGGTTTGACCGGCGGGCCACTTCAGCGTTTTGCCATCGCTGCCCTTGACCGTCACAGCCTTGGGCGCGGGCTGTGCCGCGACCAGCGCGGCGCGCCCTTCGGTCCGCACGCCTTGCAGCCAGCGCTCGGCATCGAAGAAGTCCGCCGTCACCTGCGCCGGCCCCGGCAGCACGACGCGCGCGCCGGCGCTTTCCGCGAGCAGCTGCAGGCCGAACATCAGGTGCGTGTCGCGCGCGCCCAGGCCTTGCAGCCGTACGCACAGCCGGTTGACGCCGGCCTTGAGCGGCAGCCGGCAGTCGCGGCCTTCGAGACGGCGCGCGTCGAAGCGGCCGACGAAGGCGTCGTTGACCCAGAAATCCGCCACGCCGCTGACCCAAAATTTAGCGGGCAAGGTGCCGGCGCGCGGCACGCGCAGCTCGGTGCAGGCGAGCAGATCCACCTTGGTCAGCTGATGATAAAACGCGCTGCTGTCCACAAAGAAATTTTCGCCCGGCGCGTAGAAGCGCCACGGCGCGCCGTTGGTCGCCACGGCCCCTAGGGCGGCCTCGCGCGGCGGCGCGGCCAGCGTGGGTTCGATGACCTGGCGGCGGACGTCTGCCCCGCGCCCGCCCGGGCCGGTATACAGCGTGGCTTGCGGCCCGGCCACCAGCCAGTGCCGGACATAGCCTTGCGGATTGCAGGGGAAAGCTTTTCCCGGCGCACCGGGTTCCGTCGTAGCCATGGTATGCGACGTCAGCAGACAGGCGATCAACAATGCGGCATGTTTCATGGTGGGTCTTTCGGCTGCTGAGGCCGGACCGGCGGCTGCGCAGGCCGGCCGCCATTCGGCAACACGTTTTCGAGTGAGTTCCATGTGCTTTCGGGCATCTGGTAAGCCGGGAGCCCCGCGCCCGCCGCCGGCGCGGCGCTCATGGCTCCCTGCCGACGAGGAACACGCTGCGGAGCGCGGGCAGCATCAGCTTGCAGCGCGTGACCGGCTCGCCGTTGTCTTCCGCGGCGGTGGCGGTCAGCGGTTGGATGGCGCCCGTGTGCGGATCCCACAGTTCGAGCCGCAGCTTGCCGCGCAACTGGACGTCGCTGACAACCTCGAGGCCGCTGGCATTGGCGAAGAAATACACCTCCGCGCCGGCGATGTGGCGGTGCAAATGGGCGAACTCGCGGTTGCCGCCCTCGTAGGCATCGGGATCCGTCTTCAGTTTTCCACCGTAGTCGTGCGCCTTGCGGTAGGTGCGCGGGATGGCGGTGGCGTGCGTCAGGCGCACGTCCGGGGCGAAGCCGAGCCCGTCGAGCGCCTGCAGGAGCGTGGCCTCGTTGGGCTCCGGCACAAAGACGCCCTTGCCGCCGGGGCCGAACATTTCCTGCGCGAGCTTTTTGACCTCGGCGTCGCGCCCGAATTCCGCGGACTGTTCCGGCAGGCAGGTGGTCGCAACAACGCGGCCGCCGGCGGCGAGGAAGTCGCGCGCCTTTTGCAGGTTGCCGACGCGGATGGTGCGGCACGCGGGCAGGATCAACACGCGATAGCGTTCCCAGTTGTTGGTGTTGGCGAGGACGAATTCGCGGCCCTCGACGCGGCAGCGGTCGTCCACGACTTCGGGATGCAGGAACGTGAAGTCGCGGCGCAGCTCGCCGGTCAGCAGGCGGGACAGCTCATAATAATCGGAGCCCGGGATCGGGTCCTTGCCGTGCGTGAACGGGAGCAGGCCCACGTGGTAGCGCGCGCAGAGGTCGTCGACCGGATACAGCACCCCGATGTCCGCGACGTGCCGGCCGGCGCGCAGCAGCGCCTCGCAGCGCGCCGCCCACTGGTTGTAGCGCATCAGCTCGGCGCTGTACGCCGCGTTGCGCCACGAAATCTCCGGCACGATGCGCATCTTCGCCGGGTCCCACCAGGTGCCGTGGGGCAGCAGGTAGTTGATGCCGCGCGCATACATCTCCATGCCGGCCCGATAGAGCATGTTCGAGTCGTTCGGCAGCTGCTGGTGGAAGTTGCCGTAGATTTCGCAGACGACCGTGGAGCGGTCGAAGTTGTACGCGGCCGAGGCCGGAATCTTGAAGCCATCGATGCCGTGGTCGAAGTAGTGGATGTAATCGGTCAACGGCGCGCCCTGATACTTGTAGAAGAGGATCGCGTCGCCGGGCGACTGCAGCGGATTGGCGCGGTAGGACGCAGCCGGATGCCCGGAGCACTGCATCCCGCGCTGGTCGCACCACTCCTGCACGGCGCGCGGATAGCCCGCAGCAAAGAGTTCGTTGCGCAGGCCGTAGAGGCTGGCGCGCGCGGCGCCGGTCTCGGGGCCGATGTCTTCCCACAACGCGGGATAGAGCGCCTCCGGCGAGCGGCCAAAGCGCGCACGGAACTTTTCGTTGAACGTGGGCGACCACATCAGGCAGTCGGGGACGTGATAGGTCGAAAGGTCGTCGTAGAACGTCATGCGGATCGTGGAGCCGAAGTGGGCGGGATACTTTTGGGCGAAGCGGTCATAGGTCAACCCGATGAACTTCTTCATCGCCTGCGCATCCAGGCAGTCCACGAAACGTTTCGCCGACGCTGTGGCGCAGACGATCGCCTGCACTTCCCAGCGGCCGGCGGGCGCGGGCCAGCGGACCGCGGCGGCCGTGGAGCCCTCAACTTGGTGCTCGGCCACGCGCTTGCCGTCAATCCACGTCACCACGCTGCCGCCATCCACGACCAGCCGCACGTCGTAGGCGCGGTTCGCCTCGAACGGGAACGGCACGCTCGCCAGCGACTTGTAGCCGCCGTGCCGGACGTGCGGACGGATCGCCTTTGCGCGCGCGTTGAACTGCCAGAAGATCAGGTCGCTCTCGTCCTTCATGCCGAACGCGAGCGCCGCTGCCGTGCGCACAATGGCGAGCCGGCTCTCGATGGTGAACTTCGTCGGGAGTTTCAAATGCTTTGCCGACATCGACAGGCAGCCGGTCGCATGCAGGCCATCCTTCTCGACATGGGATGCGCCCGGCGCATTCCACTCGCCTTTTGCTTTACCTGAGAAGGGGTCCTCGAACAGCACCTTGCCGTCGCCGTCGAGCACGCGAAAATATTCGTAGCGGCCTTCTTCTTCCGGCGGCTGCCGGAAGCCCGCGCTGCCACTGATGCCAGTCGCCGATGCGGCATCGAACTTCGCCTCCGCGGTCACCACGCGCCGCTCGCCGCTGTCGAGGTTTTTGGCGACAACGCTCATCACCGTGCCGGACGCCACCAGCATCACGGCCTCGGCCGGGCCCTGGACGGTCGCGACCGAGCGTGCGAGATATTTCATCAGGTCATTGGGATACCGCTCCGCCATCTGCTTGCCGGCTGTACCGGACGGAAAATCGCAGTCGTCATAGAAGACCACCGTCATGCCGAGCTCTTTCGCCGTGTCGAGGATGCAGCCATACATCTCGAAATATTCGTCGGAGAGATAGGCCGGCTCCGTCGGCGGCTTCATGTGGAACAACGTCAGCGGAGCGACGCCGCCGAAACCATCGTGGTCGCGCATCTGCAACAGCTGCTCACGGATTTCCGCCTTGGTCAGCTTGCCGTTCAGCCACCAGAGCGTGGTGGTGCCCGAGCCTTTGGGAGGAGTCACGAACTGGCTGCGCAGCGCTTCAAAGTTGGGTGCGGCCGTGGCGGTGAGAGCCAACGACAAGACACCCAGCAGCAGGGAGTGTTTCATGGGCTTTTCCTTTCAGCAGCGTTAGCAGATCCGCATCGTCAGGCCGCCATCGACGGTGAACGTTTCGCCGGTGATGTAGTCGTTGCAGACCAACTCGCGGATCACGCCAGCGACCTGCTCCGGCGTGCCTTCGCGGTGCAGCGGGATGCGGTTCTCGATGTTGTGCTGCTTGGCCTCCGGCGTCATCGCGGCGTGGAAGGGCGTGCGGATGATGCCGGGCGCGACGCAGTTGACGCGGATATTGTCGTCGGCCAGTTCACAGGCGAGGCCGCGCGCGAACTGCGGCAGCGCGCCTTTGACCACCTGATAGGCGAGGCCGAACTTGAGACCGCGCAGCCCGGCCACCGAGGAAACCAGGACGATGGCGCCGGCTTTCTTCCGCTGCATCGCGGGCACCACGGCGCGGCAGAGATGGAAGATAGCGTCCACGTGCACAGCGAAGGCCTCGCGCCAGATCTCCGGCGTCAGCTCCAGCAGCTTGCCGCGGACGGCGCCGCCCGCCGAGTGGACGAGCACGTCCACCGCGCCCAGTTGCTGCGCCGTCTGCTGGGCGCAGCGCGTCGCGTCCTCCGGCTGCCCCATGTCGGCGGCAATCAGCAAACACCGCCGGCCGAGCAGCTCAATCTTCTCGCGCACCTGCTGCGCCTCGGCATCCAGATGCCGCGCCACCACCGCCACGTCCGCGCCCCGCTCCGCCAGCGCGATGGCCGTGGCGGCACCGATGCCCTTCGTGCCGCCGGTCACCAAAGCGACTGTGTTCGTGAGTTCCATGTGCGCCTCCTCACGCCAGCCATTGGCCGACGATGCGCCGCGTGTCGGTCAGAATCTTGAGCAGGGTCGGTTGGTCCATCGGGCTCCACTTGAATTCGATGTGGACCGAGAGCGGTTCGCGGTAATCCATCTTGCGGAGCCGCTGGAAGAAATCCAGCCCGCCGAACTCGCCCTCGCCAAACGGCACGAAGCCGGTGCCGCGCCGGGTGTCCTTCACATAGGCGATCTTCAGCCACGGCTTGAGCGCGTCGAAATGCTTGCCCCATTCGTCGCCGTGGACGATCAGCGCGTGGCCGAGGTCGAAGGCGCACGCGATCTGTTTCGGATCGAAATCCTGCAGCACGTCGCGCATCTCGCCCAGGTCGCCGCCGACGTAGCGGCTGGTGGATTTCTTGTTGGGGGAATGGTTCTGGAAGATCGCGCAGACGCCGAGCTCGCGGTTGAGCGCGGCGAGATCCTTGAGCTGCGCCTTGACCTCGGCGCGCACCTTCTCCGGCGAGGGACCCCCGGCTTTGTGCAGCCAGTAGCCGATACGGTAATAGGTGACACCGGCCTTCTTGGCAGCGCGCAGGATGCTCTCCGCGCACGGCGACTTGACCTCCGTGATCGCCGTGGTCAGCAGCATGATCTTCTGCTGCTGTTTGCCCAGCACCTCGGCGTAGCGCGGCAAATCCTCGGCAACGCGCTCCGGCAGCACCTCGCCCTTGGGCCGCACCGTGCAATCCACGCCGTCAAAGCCAGCGGCGGCGAGCGTCGCGGCGGATTGTTCCCAGGTCAGCTTCGCCTCCTCAAATACTTTGCCGAAGATCACCAGCGGCATTGCGAATTTCTCGGCGCCGAACGCGGCGCACAGCGGCGCGGCGCCGGCGAGTTGCAGGAAGCGGCGGCGGGACAGGTGCAGGTTCGTCATGGTGTGTTCCTTGTTTGAAATTTTCTGTTTACCAGGGCTGGGTGCGCCGGGTCGGAGACCCGCCCTACAACACGAAAGGCCACAGACGATGGACGACGCGTGATCTCACGCGGCGTCCAAACCTGTTGATTTGCGGCGCAGCGCGTCATGGTCACGCCCACGGCCCGCGGCTCGCGCGCGCGAGCATGCGGTTGGCCGCCTCGTCGCCAACAAATTTTTCGGCGACCGGATCCCAGCGCAGCTTGCGCTTGAGCTGCATCGCGATATTCGCGAGGTGGCAGAAGCTGGCCGAGCGGTGCCCGGTCTCGACCGGCGCCGCCGGGGTGGCGCGCGTCTTGATGCAGTCGAGGAAATCGCGGAAATGGTTGCTGCTCGTGCCCAGGCGCAGCTCGTCCCGGCCGAGGCGCTCCAGCTTCAGCTTTTCCGGGAAGGTGAAGAACCCGCCCGCGCCCGTCTCGACCCAGCCTTCGGTGCCGATGAAGCGGCACTGGGCCCCGGTCTTGTCGCCCTCTTCGGCGGTGCGGCAGGTCAGCTCCACGCCGTTGGCGTACCGCGCGCGGAACTTCACGTTCCTGACGACGTCGAACAGCCCGTCCTCCGGCAGTTCGCTGCCGTCATCTTCGACCTCGACCGGCCCCGTGTGGTCGGTGCCGTTGCCCCACTGCGCCATGTCCAGCGCGTGTGCGCCCAGGTTCGTGGTCTGGCCGCCCGAATAATCCTGGATGAACCGGAAGGTGTAGAAGCAGCGGTCCTTGTGATGGGGTTCCCAGGGCGCAGGCCCGAGCCACAGCTCGTAGTCGAAGCCTTCCGGCACCGGCGTCGGCTGCCAGCCCGCCGCCGGCCCCATCTTGTTCCACGGGCCCAGCACGGTCTCGATCCGCAGCAGCTTGCCGATGCGCCCGTTGCGCACCAGCTCGCAGCCGAACCGCGTGCGCGGGTTCGAGCGCTGGTGGCTGCCGGTCTGCAAAATGACATTGTTGCGCTGGACGGCCTCGACCATCGCGCGGCCGTCGGCCACGGTCAGGCTCAGGGGCTTCTCGCAATAGATGTCCTTGCCCGCGTCGGCGGCCATCACGGTCATCACGCGGTGCCAGTGGTCCGGCACGACGATCGCGACGGCATCCACGTCCGGCCGCGCGAGCACTTCGCGAAAATCGTTATAGGCGGCGCAGCCGCGATAGACGCCAGAGCGCTGCAGCCCGGCGTAATGGTCCTCCACCATTTTGCGCGCCGGCTCGCGGCCGAGGAACTGGTCCTCGCTGCGGTAGCCGTGGCTGGCGCGGTTCACGTCGCACACGGCCACCACCTGCACATCGGCTTCCGCCAGAAACATCCGCAAGTCCAGCGTCCCCTGGTTGCCGGTACCGATCATCGCCACGTTGATGCGCTTGCTCGGGGCGTTCGCGCCCAGCACGCGCGCGGGCACGATGGAGAACGCCGCCAGCGCCGCGCCTGCCCGGCCGAGGAATTTCCGGCGCGTCAGGGGTGCAACAGTTGTTTTCGTGTTCATAATCAAGCCCACGGCTCGCGGGTTGCGCGCGCGAGCATGTGGTTGGCGGCATCATCACCAATAAATTTTTCGGCAGCCGGATCCCATTGCAGCTTGCGCTTGAGCTGCATCGCGATGTTGCCGAGGTGGCAGAGCGTCGCCGAGCTGTGGCCGACCTCGACAGGCACGATGGGATCGGTGCGCGACTTGATGGCGTCGAGGAAGTTGCGGATGTGGTTGGCGTTGGTGCCGAGCTTCTCCCTCGGATCGATATCCGCGCGGAGCAGCGCCGGCGACGACGCGAACAGACCCTTGTAGCCGGTCTCGACCCAGCCCTCCGTGCCCTCGAACCGGCAGGCGACGTTGTCGCCGCGCGTGATGCACTCGAGCTCGACACCGTTGGCGTAGCGCGCGCGGAAGTGGACGACCTTGGCCACGGTGAACAGGCCGTCGCTGGGCCACTCGCTGCCCGCGTCGGCGATCTCGACCGGCCCGCTGCGGTCGCTGTTGTTGCCCCACTGCGCCATGTCGAGCGAGTGTGCGCCGTAGTTCGTCACCTGCCCGCCGGAATAGTCGAGGTTGAACCGGAAGTTATAGAGGCAGCGGTCCTTGTGGTAGGGCGCCCACGGCGCGGGGCCGAGCCAGCGCTCGTAGTCGAAGCCCTCCGGCACGGGCATCGGCTGCCAGCCGCTCTCCGGGCCGGACTTGTTCCACGGCCCGACGATCGCGGTGATCTTCTTGAGCTGGCCCAGCCGCCCGCTGCGCGCGAGCTCGACGGCGAACCGCGTCTGGCGCCGCGACCGCTCGTGGCTGCCGGTCTGCAGCACCACGGCGTGGCGCCGCACGGCCTCGACCATCGCGCGGCCGTCGGCCACGGTCAGGCTGAGGGGCTTCTCGCAATAGATGTCCTTGCCCGCCTCCGCCGCCATGACGGTCATCACGCGATGCCAGTGGTCCGGCACGACGAGCACCACCGCGTCCACGTCCGGCCGCGCGAGCACCTCGCGGAAATCGTTGTAGGCGGCGCAGCCGCGATAGACGCCGGAGCGTTTCTGTTCCGCATAGGCTTCGTTCGCCATATTCTGCGCCGGTTCGCGGCCGAGGAACTGGTTGGCGGACTTGTAGCCGGCGCTGCCGCGGTTCACGTCGCAGACGGCGACCACCTGCACATCGTCCTCGGTGAGGAACAGCTGCATGTCCTGCACGCCCTGGTTGCCGGTGCCGATCACCGCCACGTTGAGGCGCTTGCTCGGGGCGTGCGCGCCCAGCACGCGGGAGGGCACGATCGCAAAGGCCGCCAAGGCCGCGCCCGCCCGCCCTGCGCTCCGCAGAAATTCACGCCGCGTTTTCTTCATGTTGCTGCCCCGCATCCTCTGCGTTACCAAGAACGACCCGCGCATCCGATTATTATTCGCATCGTGCCGGCGCCACCATCAGCCGGACGGGCGCGCCCCTCCGCCACACCCTCGCAGGCTCAGCCCGCGTCGATCTTGATCACACCGCGCTGCCGCTTCACGGTGATGATCCGTTGTTTCAAGGCGTCGAAGACCGGACGGGGGGCAGGGATGGCCTGCAGCATTAGCTGCGGCGTCGTATTATCGCCTGAGATCACGCTGATTTGGCCGATGCCCAGCAGCCGGTTCAAGAGGGTCTGGTAGAACTTGATGTCTTCCACATGCCACAGTTCCAAGGTATCGATGGATTTGGAGAGCAGCCCGCGTTCATAATCGATCCGGTAGCTGGTGACGCGGTAGTGCGTGCTGCGCACGAGCAGCACGGGCATAACGACGAGCGCGGCGGCGACCAGCAGGCCGAGCACGGGGAGGTACCAGCCGAAGCCCGCCAAGGCGAATCCGCCGATGACGGCGGCGACCGCCAGCAGGCCACACAGCAGCAACTGGCCCACCGAACCCCACAACGAGGGGCTGCCTTCGTAATAGACCTCTTCCCGCTCATCCTTCGCCTGCGCGTCCCCGGTCAGATTTTCGTCGGCCATAAACCACGTCCTTCCGTTGCTTCGAGAGTAACGAGGGCGCGGTTGGCTGACAAGCCGCGTTTCGGGCTTCACTTCTTCGGGGGCGCTGTGCGGTCCGTTTGCTCGATATCGGTGGCGGAATCGAACACGCCGCCGCCGCCTGCGGCTGCGCCGGTGCGCGGCGGCAACGTCTTGCGGAACTCGTCGCGCTGCAGGCCGATCTTTTCAAACGGAATCGGCTGGAACGCGGGCAGCTTCTTGAACACGGGCGAGTCGGGCCGGAGCCGATAGTCGAGCTGCGCGGCGTTGACGAAGCGTGCGTCCTCGGCGCCGAGGTCGAGGTTGTCGCGAATGGTGTTGCCGGCGAAGTCGGCCGGCTTGCCGGCGAGGTCCAGCGGCTTCGGACACGCGACGGTGATGTTGCGCTCGATGACGTTGCCGTGCGGCAGGCCGAGGTCGAGCGGGAGGATCTTCGGCAGCGCCGGATAGCGCGTGCTCCACGGCGACCGGGTCACGGGGAGCGTCTGCAATTTGCCGCGCAGCCCCTTGTCGATGGCGTAGCCGCGCGCGACGCCGCGGTTGTCGAAGTGCAGCCCGCGGTCGGTGGCGATGATCAGGTTGTTGCGCACCACGTTCAGATGCCCGCCGCCGATGAACGGGCCGTAGTGGCAGCGCGCGACCACGTTGCCCTCGACCACGTCGCCGCTATCGCCATCGTCCATATAGAAGGCGTTGGCACGTGGGCTGTCGTGGACAAAGTTGTACCGCACCACGTTGCCCTGGCTCGTCCAGTCGTGCCAGGTGTAGAACGCGCCGACGTCGCCGCTGGTCAGCGCGACGCGCGCCACCTCGTTGAACTCCAGAAGGTTGTCGTTGCCGCCATAGAGCACGGCGGCGTGCGGCAGATCGTGCATATAGTTGTGGGCCACGCGGCAGCCGACGGCATCGCCGCTGCCGAACGCGCCGAGGTGGATGGCGACCGCGTAGGTCTTTTGGCGGATGCCTAGTGCCCAGAGCTGGTTATTTTCCGCCACATGCCGCGCAGGGGTCAGGGTCTTGCGGTCGCCGCCGGCAAGGTAGATGCCGCCGTGGCCGAGGCCGTGGAAGTCGCTGCTGCGCACCGCGTGCGCCACGCCGCCGCGCACCAGCGCACCGCTGCCGCCGAGGTTGCGAAACGTGCAGCCGGCGATCACGTTGCTGGCGCCGCCGGTGATGTCCACGCCGTTGCCCAGCCCGCCCTCGAAGATCAGGCCCAGCAACCCGACATGCGCGGCCTCCTTCAGCGTCACCAGCGGCTGCTCGAAGTCGGCCACAAAAAGTTGCGCCGCCGGCCACGGCGCCTGCGGCGGCCAGAAGTAGAGCGTCTGCGCCGGGAAATCCACGCACCACTCGCCCGGCCGGTCGATTTCCTCGAGGAGATTGATGGCACACCACGGCTCCTTGCCGTCGCCGAGCGCGGGCGCCTTGGCATACTTCGAGCCGATGCCGCCGCCGAGCGGCTCGGCGAAGGTGATCGTGCGCTTGGCGGCGTCGATGGCCTGCACGCGCAGTGTGCGCGGCTCCCACGGCACACGCCAGTAGCCTTCGAGCCAGACGCCGCCCTCAAGGCGCCAGTGCGCCGGCCGGTCCTCGCGATAGACAAAGGCGCCGCCGTGCCGCGCCGCGCCCTTCGACCAGTCGCCGCGGTCGAGGACCTGCGCCATCGTCACGTCGCCCGTGTTCGGCCAGCGCGCGAGCGGCATCCACCGCCCGCCGCAGAACAGATGCAGCACGCCGCCGCCATCGTGGAACACCGGCGGGAAGGGACCCGCGTGCTTGAGCCCGAGCGGCGCCAGCTTGAGCTGCAGCACGTGCCCGCGCGCCGCCGGGGCGAGCCGCGCCAGCACGGCGGCGTCGGTGACCGGCTGGAAGCTCTCCGGCTTGATGAAGGTGCCGGCGTGCAGCGCCGCCGTGCCCTGCCGGACCGCGCGCCAGACCACCGGCGCCGCCGCCGTGCCGGAATCTTCCGCGGTGAGCTCCAGCGTCTGCGTGCGGTGATAAACGCCCGGCTGCAGCCAGATCGTGACGCCACCCGCCGGCAGCGGGCCCGCTTTTTTCAGCGCGCGCACCGCGTCGCGCGCCTGCTCCAGCGCCGTGAACGGCCGCGCCCGCGAGCCATCGCCCGCCGCCCCCTCCGGCGCGACGAACAGTTCCGCCGCCTGCGCGGCGACGCTGGCGAGCAGCAGAGCCGCAAAGGCGCCGGAGCAGCGTAGTGCTTTAAGCTTCATGGGATGTCTTCCTTGGAGGGCGGGCCGATGTCCTTGGGCAGCTGCGCGAGTACGGCGATGCTATCGGTGGCGGGATCGCGCCACCTGACCTGCGCCAGGGCGTCACGCGTGGCACGGTTGAGCGGCAGGCGCCAGCGGCCGGCAAAGACACCCGAGAGATCCTGCCGCGCGGCGCACGAGGCGGCGACGAGCCAGTTGAGCGACTGGCGCAGCGCGGCCTCGCGGCTCTCGCCCTTGAACGGCGGGCACTTCGCCAGCTCGGCATAGAATTTCTCCAGCCACGCGTTGCCGCCGCAGTCGCGCCACAGCTTGAGCATCGCGGAGGCATAGAGCACCGGCTGGTCGGAGGGCTGCAGCGGGCGGCCATCGGGCCGCTTGAGCCGCGGCTCCTTCTCGCCCAGCCCGCAGACCGCGGTGAACGCGCGCAGGAAATCCAGGTCGCTCTTCGCGTAGAGGGCCTCGGCCTCCTCGATGGCCCGGCGCGTCGCGCGGTCGGGATCGTCGCAGCCGAGCGCGTCCATGCAGACGTAGCGCATGAAGACCGCGTAGCCGGTCAGGAACAGCGCGTGGCGGTCGCCGAACGTGTAGAAGTTGCGGCCCATCTCGTAAAAATAGTAATGCGGAAACGCGTTGGTCCGGGTCGTGAGGAGCCGGTAATCGTTGCCGTAGAAACCGGCGACCTCGATGCCGGTGCTGCCGATGTAGCCGCAGCCAAGGCCGCACGTCAGCTCGCCGCGCGGCACGGCGGCGATGGTCGCCTTGCCGGCGAGCTGTTTGAACGGCCGCGGCTGCGCGCCGGTCAGGTCAGCGTACAGTTTCCAGCCCGCGTCGAGGCGCGCGACAAACCGCGCCATCACCGCACGGTCGAGAGTGTTGCTCGTGGTCAGGAAGACGACCTGCTCGCCGAGCCAGGGCGTCATCTGCGTGGAGAGTCCGAGCCGCTTCCAAGCGTCGGGCCGGAACGCGAGCGGGCCATAGTCGATCGGGAGGCCGGGTGTCAGCGCCTGCTCCGCGCCCGCGACGCAGAGGGTCAGCCCGACCACAGCGGCCAGAAGTCGTTTCATCGGCGTATCTTTCCAGACCTTGGAAAAGTTTGCAGCGTTTTTCCCAAGCCTTGGAAATGGGCCGGCCCAAACAGCAGATCGGTCAGGTCGGTCGGAATTGACGGCTCTTCGCCCCTCGACCCCCGCCCCTCGACACTCTTCTTACGCGCCGCGGAGGTGGCGGATGGCGGCGGGGTTGACGCCGAAGGCTTTCTTGAAAGCGTGCGAGAAGTGGAAGGCGTCGGCGAAGCCGCAGCGCCCGGCGACCTCCTTCACGAGCAGGTCGCTGTCCTGCAGCAGCGTCGCGCCGCGCTGGAGCCGCGCGCGCAGCAGGAGCTGGTAGGGGCTGCGGCCTTCGAACCGGCGGAACAGCCGGCACAGGTATTCCGCGCTCACGTGGCACTGCGCGGCGGCTGCGGCCACGGTCGGCAGGTCGGCGCCGCGCTCGTCGAGGAATTCGCGGCAGCGGACATACGCGGCGTAGGCGGGCGAGCGCGCGGCATCGTAGGGCACGGCGCGGTCGGCCAGGGTCAGCAGCAAATTCTCGGCGAGGTTCGCGCAGATGCGCGGCGTGTGGCGGCGGTGCTGGAGCGCGGCGTGGACGAGGTCATCGAGCAGCGTGCGCACGCGCAGCGGCTCCGGGACGCGGCTGACGCGGCCCGGCGGCAGGCCCGCGGCGCGCAGCAGCGGCGCGGCGCGCGCGCCGGTGAAGTCGAGGAAGTACTTGAGCAGCGGCCGCTCATGGTCGCTGCGGATATCGTGCGGCACGTTGGGGCCGTAGGCGAAGACCACCCCGGGCGCGAGGTGGTAGCGCCGGCCCGCGAGTGTGAGTTCGCCCGCGCCGCCGGCGACGAACTCCAGGCAGCTCCACGGGAAATTCGCGCGCCGCACGCGGTAGTCCGGCGCGCAGCGCTCCCAGCCGCCGCTGATCACCGTCAGGTCCGCCTCGGCGCGCGGCCGCAGGTCGAGCAGGAAACGCTGCGCGGACCGGACCTGTACGCTGTAGAAGTCCGGCGTGGTCTCGGGCGCGATGGACTTGCGGGCTTTCATGAAACTTTTTTATGAATGGGGAAATCAGGAAAACGGGGAGCAGAAGCTTCCTTTCCTGACTTCCTCATTCCATGATTTTCCGGACCGCCTGCTCACCTGCTGTTCTTGTGGGCGAGAACTCCAGCTCCCGCCCGCAAGAGCGGTTCCGCGCGACGCTGCGGAGGATGCCGCACGCTTTGGAGTTGGTCAAGAATTGACATGCGTTGGTCAATCTTTGGCATTTACGCCCCCACAGGCAAAACCTAGGCTGCGCGCGGCTACGGCGTCGCGTTTCGCGAGGCAGGGCCGGGGAGAACTTTATGAAGCGTCAGGCTTTCGGTCGGACAGGGTTGGACATGCCGCCGATCATCTTCGGCACGAGCTGCCTCGGCAACCTCTACGAGGCGCTGCCGTGGGAGACGAAGCTTTCCATCCTGCGCGAATTTTTCAAGCATGTGCCGGCGCCGGTGGCGCTGGACTCGGCGGGCAAGTACGGCGCGGGCCTCGCGCTGGAAGTGATCGGCAAGGGCTGCCGCGAGCTGGGCATCCCGGCGGAGAACCTTGTGTTGAGCAATAAGCTCGCCTGGGTGCAGACGCCGCTGACCGGGCCGGAGCCGACCTTCGAGCCCGGCGCGTGGGCCGATCTCAAGAACGACGCCGTCCAGAAGATCAGCCACGACGGCATCCTCGAATGCTGGGAGCAGGGCTGCCGGCTCGTCGGCGCGCCTTACCAGCCGCAGCTCGCGAGCGTCCACGATCCGGATGAATACCTCTTCGCCGCCAAGTCGCCGGCCGAACGCCAGCAGCGCTGGGAAGACGTGCTCGGCGCCTACCGCGCGCTGGCGCAGCTCAAAAAGCAGGGCAAGGTCAAGGCGATCGGCGTCGGCTCCAAGGACTGGAAGACGATCCGCGAGATCGCCGCCGTCGTGGACCTCGACTGGGTCATGCTCGCGTGCAGCCTGACGATCTACACGCATCCGCCGGAGCTGCTCGCGTTCATCGCCGACCTGCGCGCGCGCGGCATCGGCATCGTCAACAGCGCCGTGTTCAACGCCGGCTTCCTGACCGGCGGTGCGTTCTTCGACTACCGCAAGCTCGATGCGAACAAGGCCGAGGACAAACCCTACTTCGCCTGGCGCGAAAAATTCTTCGCCCTCTGCAAGCAGTTCGCGGTCAAGCCCGCCGTCGCCTGCGTCCAGTTCGGCCTGACGCCGCCCGGCGTCGCCAGCATCGCGCTCAACACCAGCAAGCCCGACCGCGTGCAGCAGAACGTCGAGCTGGTCCAGACGGTGGTCCCGCAAGCCTTCTGGACCGCGTGCAAAGACGCCGGGCTGATCGCGAAGGATTATCCGTACGCAGGATGACGTCGGCCGGATGGATGGAGAATGGGAAATGGTGAATGGGAAATGGCAGCGGTGGACGCGAAGAGCGCGCCACGCCAGGTGATGGCGACGCGGCGCTGGCCCCAGATGTAAAAAGAGAGGTGTCGAATGAAAACCAAGCAACACAAGACGTGGCTGCTGGCGCTTTCGTTGGCGGCGGGTGCGCTGGTGCAGCCTGTCGCGCGGTCGGCGGAGCCGCCACCCGAAAAGGCGGCCAGCGAACAACGCCTCGCATGGTGGCACGGGGCGAAGTTCGGGATGTTCATTCACTGGGGACTTTATTCGCAGCTCGCCGGCGAATGGAAGGGCGGCTACTACCAGGGCATCGGCGAGTGGATCATGTTCAAGGCGCGCATTCCGCTGGCGGACTACGCGGCGGTCGCGCGGCAGTTCAACCCGGTGAAGTTCGACGCCGACGCGTGGGCGCAGCTCGCGCAGGACGCGGGCATGAAATATCTCATCATCACCTCGAAGCACCACGACGGCTTCGCGATGTTCGGCTCGCAGGCGGACAAATTCAACATCCTGGATGCGACGCCGTTCGGGCGCGACCCCATCAAGGAACTCGCCGCCGCCTGCGCCAAGCGCGGCCTCAAGTTCGGCGTCTATTATTCGCAGGCGCAGGACTGGTCCGCGCCCGGCGGCGCGATCTGGAAAGGCCGGCACGAGGCGGATCCGACCTTTGAAGTGCCGCAGTGGGATCCGAAACAGAACGGCGACTTCGACACCTACTTCGACCAGAAAGCACTCCCGCAGGTGCGCGAGCTTTTGAGCAACTACGGCCCGATCGCGGTGCTCTGGTTCGACACGCCGCTCGGCGTCATGAACGTCGAGCGCGCGTCCAAGCTGGAAAAACTCGTGCACGAGTTACAGCCCAACTGCCTCGTCAGCGGACGGCTCGGCGGAAAATTCCAGAGCGACTACGCCTCCGAAGGCGATAACGCCGTCCCGAATCTCTCCCGCGCCGGCGCGTGGGAAACGCCCGCCACGCTCAACGACACGTGGGGGTTCAAGAAGCACGACCACCACTGGAAGACCGCGGCCAACGTGACGTTCAAACTCGTGGACATCGTCAGCAAGGGCGGCAACTACCTGCTCAACATCGGGCCCGACGGCGTGGGCGTCGTGCCGAAACCGAGCCAGGACACGTTGCGCGGCGTGGGCCGCTGGCTGAAGGTCAACGGCGAAGCAATTTACGGCGCCGGTCGCACCCCGTTCGGCGAGGAATTCGGCACGCCCGTCAAAGCGTCGCAGGACAAGAAAGCCGCGCCGCCGAAGGAATGGCGCTGCGAGGTCTGCGGCGCCGCCCAGGAACGCCCGCCGCAGTTCGAGCCGCGCACCGACTGGCGCTGCACCACCAAGCCTCCCTCGACAGGCTCGGAACAGGCGGGCAAGCTTTTCATCCACATCTTCAGCTGGCCCGCGTCCGGCAAGCTGGAGCTGCCGGCGGTGAAAGAAAAAATTGCAAAAGCGTATGTGCTGGCCGATCCGAAACACACGGAGCTGAACGTGACGCAGACGGAAAGCGGCGTTTCCATCGCACTGCCGCCCACAGCTCCCGATTTGATCGCTACGGTGGTGTGCCTGGAAACAAAATGAGCGGCCGGAGTCATCCCGCTGATTATGCCGGTGAGTTTCCAAGGTTTGGAAATGAAAACAGGAAACTTTCCAAGGCTTGGAAAAATCCATGCCCACGGTTCCAAGCCTTGGAAGCGGTCGCGGAGCGGATGGAACCATGGTAAAATATTTTACTCTGCTCACAGCCCTGCTGCTGGCGCCGCCGACCTTGACTGTCCGCGCCGATGCCGGAAAGCCCATAACCGCTGTGTTCGTGGATGTGGCGCGCATCCGGCACGACGCGAAATCGTGGGGCGACACGTGGGATCATCTCTGGGCCGACGACGATCATCTTTATACGTTCGGCTGCGACGGCGGTGGCTACGGGACGAACAATAATAATCTCAATTTCAACAAACTCACCGGCCCCGCGTGGGATAAGCTGGTCGGTAGCCCGGTCAATCCGATGTCGGAATACGGCAAGAACGGTGCCTATCTGGCGGAAAACTCCACCCAATTATTGGAACGGACCTGGTCCAAGATTACCCGCCGACCGAACTGGAAGGTGACCGGGGCCGATTCCATTGATGGCCTGTTTTATGCCTTTGTGGCTCAAAACTGGTACGGCAACCAAAATGCCTATGGTGGCAACACGCTGGATCCTTACCTGCGCCAGACGGTGAACAACATGAGCCTCATCAAGTCCAGCGACAAGGGACTTACTTGGACGCGCACCATGGCCGCCAATGCGGAGCAGCCGATGTGGACCAACAAGATGTTCAGCACTGCATACTTTTTCAAATACGGCCAGAACGGCGGCGGCACCCGGCAGGACGAGCAGGACAAGTTCGTCTATGCGATTTCCAACAATGGTTATTGGAACTGCGGCTCGGCGTTTTATCTTGGACGCGTGCCACGGGCAAAGATCGGCGACCTCAATGCCGCCGACTGGCAGTATTACTGCGACGGCAAATGGACGAACGAGTTGAGCGCGGCAACACCTGTGCCCGGCCTGCCCAACGGCCAGAACAAATGCACGATGGGCAGCCCGGTCTGGTTGCCCTCGCTGAAACGCTACGTCACCGTCACGTGGTTCGATCCGTGCACCACCACCAAGTGGCATTATCCCGAGGACGTGACGTACGCGTTTTATCAAGCCGAACATCCGTGGGGACCGTGGTCCTACGTCGGCGCCAAAGCGGCGATGGAATTCATCGGCAAGCCGGGCACAAACCACGTCAGTCGCTGGTATGGTCCGACATTGAGTCCGAAGTTCATCACGGAGCATCCCGACGGCAGTGTGACGGCGATTCTGCTTTTCTCCGGCCAGACCTGGGAGAACAAGCCGGACAGCCTCTACAAGAACAACTCCTGTCCCGTCACGTTCTACACCCGGCCGTTGCCCAAGCTCCGCGAGACAGTCAACGACACCGCCGCGAAATATTCCGACGGCTGGCGCTACGAAACGAAACGCGGCTGCGGCGATTACCAAGATGATGTTCATGTGACGGATAAAACCGGCAGCTACTGTGATTTTGAGTTTACCGGCGCAGGCCTCGAAATCCTCTCCGAAAAATTCCACGACATGGGCGAGGTGGAGGTTGCGCTGGACGGCCAAATGCAGGGCCGATTCAATCTCTATCAGGATCCGATGCCGCGCCTCTACCGGATTCCCTTCTATCGCAAAATGGATCTCGTCCAAGGCCGGCACACCGTCCGCGTGATCAACCGCGCGCCGGAGGGTGTCAGCTGTATCGTGGACGGCTTCAAAATTTATGGTGCACCTTGAGCCCTGCAACAAATCCTGAACTGGAGCTTGACGACCAGCCGCTGTCCGGCAAACTCACGCCCGCTTTCGACGCCGGCGCGTCGGTCGAGTTTCGCATCCCCGCTGGCGGCACGACGAAAGTGCTGCTCCATGGCGGAGAAAAAATCAGGAAATTGAATTGCGTGACAACGGACAACTGACGAATGACAACTGACGAAAAACCGCTGCGCATCGATGCCCACCACCACTTCTGGAAATACACCGTCAAGGAATACGGTTGGATTGATGACACGATGGATGTGATCCGGCGCGATTTTCTGCCGGAGCATTTGCGCGCGGACATCGCGACGGCGGGTGTGGATAGCGTCGTCTCCGTCCAGGCGCGGCAGTCCGAGCAGGAAACCGCGTGGCTGCTGGGCTTGGCTGAGAACAACGCGTTCATCAAGGGCGTCGTCGGCTGGGTGCCGCTGGCTTCGCCCAAGGTGGACCGGGCGCTCGAAAAACATTGCCGGCACTGGAAGCTCCGCGGCGTCCGCCACGTGGTGCAGGGCGAGCCGGACGACCGTTTTATCCTCGGCGAGGAATTCAACGCCGGTATCCGGCTGCTGCGCGAGTTCGGGCTGGTGTATGACATCCTGATTCTTGAGCGGCAGCTGCCGGCGACCATCGAGTTCGCGGACCTGCACCCGGAGCAGGTGTTCGTGCTCGACCACATCGCCAAGCCGAAGATCAAAACCGGCGAGCTGGAGCCGTGGCGCGCGAACCTCATCGAACTCGGCAAACGGCAGAACGTCTACTGCAAAATTTCCGGCCTGGTGACCGAGGCGGATTTCACAGCGTGGACCGAGGCGCAGCTCCAGCCCTATCTGGACACCGTGCTTGAGGCCTTCGGCCCGCAGCGGCTGATGTTCGGCTCCGACTGGCCGGTCTGCCGCGTCGCGTGCGACTACAAGCGCTGGGTGGAACTCGTCGGCCGCTTCATCGCCAAGCTTTCCGCCGACGAGCAGGCGCGCATCATGGGCGGCACGGCCATCGAAGCGTATGGGCTGAAATGAGGTAGGGACGGCGCGCCGCGCCGTCCGCGGACGCCACGGCGTGGCGTCCCTACCCGCAGATGCAGAAACAAAGTCAGGAATGCGGAGAATAATCGATGAAAGCTTTTCGAATCACGGCGCCGGGGCAGACGGAGATCGCGGAGATTCCCCAGCCGCAGGCGGGTGCGGGCGAGGTGTTGCTCAAGGTGAACATCGTCGGCTACTGCGGCTCCGACCTGAACACGTTCCGCGGGAAAAATCCGATGGTCACCCTGCCACGCATCCCCGGCCACGAAGTTGCGGCGACCATCGCGGCGGTCGGCGTTGGCGTGCCGGCGGAGTGGGCGGTTGGGACGCCGGTGACGCTTTCGCCCTACACGAGCTGCGGCACGTGTCCTGCGTGCCGGCGCGGGCGTGCGAACGCGTGTCAGTTCAACCAGACACTCGGCGTCCAGCGCGACGGCGCGCTGACGGAATTCATCGTCACGCCGTGGCAGAAACTTTTCTGCTCGCCCAAGCTCTCGCTGCGCGAGCTGGCGCTGGTGGAGCCGCTGACCGTGGGCTTCCACGCGGCGGCGCGCGGCGAGGTGACGGCGCAGGACGTCGTCGCGGTTTTCGGCTGCGGGGCGATCGGGCTTGGCGCGATTGCGGGCGCGGCGTGGCGCAAGGCGCAGGTGATCGCGATAGACATTGATGACGCGAAGCTGGAGATCGCGCGTCAGGCGGGCGCGACGCACCTGATCAACACGACGAAGCTGAACCTGCACGAGACGCTCGCGAAGCTGACGGCCGGCGGGCCGGACGTGGTGATCGAGGCCATCGGCCTGCCGCAGACGTTCCGCGGCGCGGTGGAGGAAGTCGCCTTCACGGGCCGCGTGGTCTATATCGGCTACGCGAAGGAGGCGGTCGCCTACGAGACGAAATATTTTGTGCAGAAGGAAGTGGATATCCGCGGCTCGCGCAACGCGCAGCCGGAGGACTTCCGCGCGGTGATCAGCCTGCTGGAGACCGGCAAGTTCCCGCTCGACCGCGTCGTGACGCACACCTTCCCCTTTGAAAAAGCTGGCGAAGCGCTGGCCCTATGGGATAAGAATCCCGCCGCTGTTACCAAGATGCTGGTCACATTGACCTGAACGAGAAAAGGAGTCCTGACATGCTGAAGGGGATATCGCCGCTGTTGAGTCCGGAGTTGCTCTCGGTGCTGTGCCGCATGGGGCACGGCGACGAGCTCGTCCTCGCCGACGCCCACTTCCCGGGCGAGACCATGGGCAAGCGCGTCCTGCGCGCCGACGGCCTCAAAATCGCCGACCTGATTGACGCCATCCTGCCGGTCTACGAGCTCGATGGCTACGTGGATGCGCCGCTGGCGATGATGGCCGCCGTGCCGGGCGACAAGCTCGACCCGAAGGTGGAAAAAGCCTACCGCGCCGCCGTGGACCGCCACGCGCCCAAGACCCCGGCCATCGCACGGATGGAACGCTTCGCCTTTTATGACCGCGCCAAGGAAGCCTTCGCCGTCGTCATGACCGGCGAGACCGCCAAGTACGGCAACATCATTCTCAAGAAGGGCGTCACGCCCGTCAAATAAAGGAGCCACCATGAAAATGTTCACCACCGCAAACGGAAAAAACCTGTTCGTCACCTTCGCCTTGGTGACGACGCTGTTCCTGCTCTGGGGCTTCTGCAACGGGATGATCGACATCCTGAACAAGCATTTCCAGAACACCCTGCACATCAACAAGTTTCAGTCGGGCTTCGTGCAGTTCGCCAACTATCTGGCCTACTTCCTGATGGCGATTCCCGCAGGCCTGCTCGCCAAGAAGTTCGGCTACAAGGGCGGCATCATCATCGGCCTCGTGCTGATCGCGCTCGGCGCTTTCTGGTTCATCCCGGCGACGAAGATCGGCACCTACTGGGCGTTCCTCACGGGCCTGTTCATTCTCGCCACCGGCATGACCTGCCTGGAGACGATCGCAAACCCCTACGCCACCGTGCTCGGCCCGCCGGAGTCCGGCGCCACGCGCATCAACATGGCGCAGACCTTCAACGGCCTCGGCTGGATTCTGGGCCCGGTCGTCGGCGGCTACTTCGTCTTCGGCGGCAGCGGCGAAGGCGCGGCGGCGGCGCCCGCGAGCAATGCCGGCCTCTACATCCCCTACATGGGCGTCGGCATCGTGGTGACCATTCTCATCGTCGTCTTCGCGCTTGCCAACATCCCCGACCTGCACAACGAGGAAGAGGTCAAGGCCGAGGCCGCGGGCAAAGCCGTCAAGCCGCTGTGGCAGCGCCACCACTTCACGCTTGGCGTGCTCGCGCAGTTCCTCTACGTCGCGGCCCAGACCGGCATCTTCAGCTTCTTCATCAACTACCTCGTCGAAAACGTCCAAGGCATGACCGACATGAAGGCCAAGGACTGGCTCGGCATCGGCGGCTTCGGCCTGTTCATGGCCGGCCGGTTCTGCGGCAGCTTCGTCGTCGGCATGATGAAACCGCAGAAGGCGCTCGCGATCTACGCTTCGATCTGCTTCGTGCTCTGCCTGCTGGCGATGGCCGGGCTTGGCATGGTCGGCGTCATCGCGCTGTTCGGCACGTTCTTCTTCATGTCCATCATGTTCCCGACGATCTTCGCGCTGGGCATCCGCGGCCTCGGCGAGCACACCAAGCTTGCGTCCTCGCTGATCGTCATGTCCATCGTCGGTGGCGCCATCGCCCCGCCGTTCATGGGTTGGATCGCCGACCACGCCTCGATGAAGATCGGCTTCGCCGTACCGACGATCTGCTTCGTCTTTGTTGCCCTCTACGGCCTGATCTGGAAGAAGCTCGAGAGCAAGGACGCCGGCGGCGCCGGCTCCGACGAGCCCGTTGTCATCCGTCCGATGCATTGAAGAAAGGGAGTGCTGGAGTGGTGGAGCGCTGGATTTTCCGCGCGCCTGCTCCAGCACTTTTCCAAGGATTGGAAACGCCGATGTGCGGTTTTTCCAACCCTTGGAAAAGTCGACCGTTACCTTTTCCAATGCTTGGAAAACTTTTGTGGGCGGGGCTTCCAGCCCCGCGAAATGAACGGGAAAAACAACGCGGGGCTGGAAGCCCCGCCCACAAAAGCGGCGACGAAAGCTACACCGTAAGAAATTTTTGAAAGGAATCTGAACATGAAACAGCTCGAAAAATACAGCATGGGCGTGGGCGATCGGTTTGGTCGCGAAGGTTCGGCGCAGCTCGCCGCGTTCATCAAGGCCAAGGCCGCCGGCGTCGAGATCGCGCCGGTCTGGAACAAGTCCAACCGCGAACACCAGATCATCCATACCGCGCCGCCCTCGGTCCGCGTCGAGGCCGATGCCGCGGTCAGCGCCGCCGGCTGGCAGGGCGGCTATCACGTGGATGCCGACCACATCGGCCTCAAGAACGTGGATGGCTTCATCGCCGCCAGCGACTTCTTCACGCTCGACGTCGCCGACTTCACCGGCAAGCCCGCCGAGGCCGGCGCGATCCAGGCGTTCGCCGCGCGCCATGCACACCTCGCCGGCGCGCTGAAGATCCCGGGCGTCACCGAGACCTATCACATCACGCCCCACCAGATCGAAAAGATCGCGGAGAAATACCTGCTCGCCGTGCAGGAAGCCGGCAAGATCTACCGCCACGTCGCCGCGCAGAAGGGCGCGGAGCATTTCATCACCGAGGTCTCGATGGACGAGACCGACGCCCCCCAGACGCCGCTGGAGATGCTCTTCATCCTCGCCGCAATCGCCGACGAGAAGATCCCGGCGCAGACCATTGCGCCGAAGTTCACCGGCCGCTTCAACAAGGGCGTGGACTACGTCGGCGACGTGGCGCAGTTCGAGAAGGAATTCAACGACGACCTCGCCGTGATCGAATTCGCCGTGCGCCAGTTCGGGCTGCCGGCGAACCTCAAGCTCTCGGTGCACTCCGGCAGCGACAAGTTTTCCATCTACGCCCCGATCCGCCGCGCGCTCCAGCGCACCGGCGCGGGCCTGCACCTGAAGACCGCGGGCACCACGTGGCTCGAGGAAGCCGCCGGCCTCGCCCTCGCGGGCGGCAAGGGCCTGGAGCTGGCGCGGGAAATATACGCCGGCGCGCTCGCCCGCTTCGACGAGATGTGCGGCCCGTATGCCACCGTGATTGATATCCAGCGCCACAAGCTGCCGACCGTCGCCGCGGTGAACACGTGGACCGGCGCGCAGTTCGCCGCCGCGCTGCGTCACGACCAGCAGAACCCGGCCTACGACCGGAACCTGCGCCAGCTCCTGCACGTCGGCTACAAAATTGCCGCTGAAAAAGGCGCCGCCTTCACGCAAGCCCTCGAGGAAAACCGCGCCATCATCGCCGAGCTGGTGACGGGCAACCTCTTCGAGAAGCACATGCAGCCGCTGTTCCTCGGTTAAGCGAAGGGCGCCGCGTGAGGTCACGCGGCCTACAGCGGAAGAGCTTGCGAGTTGTAGGCCCGGTCACCTGACCGGGCGTTACCCCCATAGAGGGTAACTGCGCTTCGATCCCGCCGCCCTGTGAAAGAAGTCCGTTATGAAAAATTTCCGTTCGGGCTTGGTGATGCTGGGTGTGTGCGCGGCGCTCGGGGTGGCGCGGGCGGAGGCACAGTTGCTGAAGACGGCAGACATCAGGATACGGGACCCGTACATCTATGCGGATGCCCAGAGCAAGACCTACTATCTGTACGCGCAGGCCGCCAACCGCAAGGGCAGCGGCTTCACCGGCGTGGAAGCTTATGCCGGCAAGGACCTGGCCCAATGGCAGCCGCCCAAGCGGGTGCTGGTCCTGCCCGACGATGCGGGTATCCAGTTTGTCTGGGCTCCGGAAATGCACAGGTACAAGGGGCGGTATTATCTCTTTGTGACCCTGACCTACAACCGGGCGCTACCCGGGGTGAAGCCCGTCGAGGACGCCAAGTGGCCCGGCCTGCAGGTGCGCGGCACGCACGTCTTTCATGCGGATAATCCCCTGGGCCCTTTCACGCCGTTCAAGAGCAGCGCGCACACGCCGGCAGATTGGATGGCGCTGGACGGGACCTTCTTCGAGGAAAAGGGCCAGCCGTTCATGGTCTTCTGCCACGAGTGGGTGCAGCTGGTAGATGGCACAATGGATTGCCTGCCACTGAAGGATGACCTGTCGGATGCGCTCCCCGGGAAGCCGATCCTTCTGTTCAAGGCTTCCAGCGCGCCCGGTGCCGTGCAAGCCGCGCAACGCGGCAAGATCACGGACGGCTGTTTTCTGTACCGAAGCCCCAAGAGCAACCGTCTGTTCATGACCTGGTCCACCTTCATCCCCGGCAAAGAATACTGTGTGGTGCTGGCGCGCTCCGAATCCGGTGGTATTGGCGGGCCGTGGACACAGCAGGGTCTCCTCTATACGCAGGATGGCGGGCACGCCATGCTGTTCAACTCCTTTGACGGTCGCCTGCTCATGGCGCTGCATCAGCCGAACAGCAACGGCCGCGAGCGCTTGCATCTATTCGAGATTTCCGATGACGGTGACACGCTTAGGGTGAAAACAGAAAGGAAGCTGCGATGAAGGGAATCTGTTTGGGCTTGGTGTTGTTGGCGGCGGGTACCGCGCCCGGCGCGGCGCGGGCGGCGGAGCTGGATTTGCACGCGCTATTGCAACCGGTGCCAACCAATGCGGTCTTCCGCGACGCGGAGTTCAATATCTGGTGCGGCTCGATGGCCAAGGGCGATGACGGACAGTACCACCTGTTCTACTCGCGCTGGCCGCGCAAGCTCGGGCATGCGGCCTGGGTGACGCATTCCGAGATCGCGCACGCGGTCGCCGCCAGCCCGTTCGGCCCCTACAAGCACGCCGACGTGACACTGCCGCCGCGCGGGAAGGATTTTTGGGACGGCCTCTGCACGCACAACCCGACCGTGATCCGCGCCAACGGCAAGTATTACCTCTATTACATGGGCAACACCGGCGATGGGGTGGCGATGAAAACGCTGAACTGGACGCACCGCAACCACCAGCGTATCGGCGTCGCCGTGGCGGAGAAGCCCGAAGGTCCGTGGCAGCGGTTCGACCAGCCGGTGATTGACGCCAGCAGCGACACGAACGCGCCAGACGCCTTGATGATCGCGAACCCCTCGGTGTGCCAGCGGCCCGACGGCGGCTTCCTGATGGTCTACAAGGGTGTGGCGAAAAAGGGCAAGGCGCCGTTCGGCGGGCCGGTGGTGCACCTGGTGGCGACGGCCGACGCCGCGACCGGGCCGTTTAAGAAATTCCCGCAGCCGATCTTCACCAAGCCCGGCGAGCACTTCGCCGCCGAGGATCCGTTTATCTGGCGCGACACCGACCGCTACCGCGCGGTGGTCAAGGACAACCACGGCATCTTCACGGGCAAAGGTTATTCGCTCGCGCTGTTCGAGTCGCGCGATGGGTTCGACTGGAAACCTTCCGAGCACGTGCTGGTGACCACGCCGCAGGTGACGTGGGCCGATGGGCGCACGCAGAAGCTGGACGCGCTGGAACGGCCGCAACTCTATCTGGAAAACGGCGTGCCCGTCGCCCTCTTCTGCGCCGCCGCCGAGGCCAAGGGCCGCGATGGCTCGTTCAACGTCCAGATTCCGCTGAAGAAAATGCCGGCGCCGTAAGTGCGGCGTCAGGCCGGTTTGGACTTCAGGAACTTGCCGAACTGGAGATCCTGCTCGCGGATGTGCGTGAGCAGCCAGTTGCCGAGGTAGGTGTTGACCGTCTCGGCCAGCTTCGTCGTGGCGCCCTCTTCGTCGAAGTCGCGCAGCAGCTCCTGCAGCGTCCCGGTCAGCTCCTTGTGCTGGGCGAGCTGCGTCTTCAGGCCGGGATACTGCGCCGCGGCCATCAGCTTCTCCTCGGTGGCGAAATGCTGCTGCGTGTAGTCCGCCAGAAAGGCCAGCGTCTTGCCGAGCTGGACGGGGCCCTTGTGCGCTGCGATGGCGGCGGCCACGTCGTTGAGCCGCTGGATCCACTGCTGATGCTGCTCGTCGATCTCGGCCACGCCGACGGTCAAAGCTTTGCTCCATGCAATCTTGTTCATCGTCTTGTTCTCCGGCGCGGAACATAGCAGATGCGCCCGCGGCCTCCAACCCCGGCCTATTTCGCCGGGACCAGCAACAGCGGGCGCGGGCAGTCGCGGATGATCTTGGCGGCGATGCTGCCGCTCCAGAAGGCTTCGGAGCCGGCCTTGCCATGCGTCGCCAGCACGACGAGGTCGGCGTTCATGGTTTCCGCGGCGGCGACGACTTCCTGCGCGGGCTCGCCGCGCAGGACGCTCGCGTGCGCACTCACGCCCGCGAGCGCGACCAGGTGCTGGTGCAGATGCTCGCGCGCGCCGCGCTCGGCCAGGTCGAGCATGACACGCGTGGCGGAGGGCAGCAGCTGGCTGGAGACGGCGTCGCAGCCGGAGAGCGTCGCGGCGGTCGGCACGACGAACAGCAGCTCCAGCTTGGCGCCGGTGGCGCGCGCCAGCTCGGTGGCGACCTGCAGGCCGATTTCGTGCTCCGGCTGGCCATCTTCCGGCACAAGGATCGTGCGGCAGTCGAAGGCTGCCGTGCCATCGGCCGGCGGGCGGAGCAGTAGCACCGGTACGCGGCCGAGGCCGACGACCTGCTGCGCAATGTGCCCGAACAGCTGCTCGTGCAACCCGCGCCGGCCGTGCGCGCACATCACGATCAGGTCGGGGGCGAGCTCGCCCTCGTGCTCGACGATCCCGCGCGCGACATCGGCCATGGCAGCCTCGTGGACGTGGCACGCGACCGCCGCCGTGGACGGAAATACGCGGGCGCGCAGCTCTTCGAGGTAGGCGGCGGCCTCGTCGCGCTGGCGCAGATGCCGCGCGCCGTGAACGGTGGCGGGGGCGTCGCGCTCGATGATGTGCAGCAAGGTGACGCGCGCGCCGCAGCGCGCCGCGAGAAACGCGGCGGCGGGCAGCGCGGCCTCGGCGGGCGCGCTGCCATCGAGCGGAACGAGGATGTGCTTAAACATGGCCGGAGCCTCCCAGGAACATCGAACGTCGAACATCGAACATCGAACATCGAAGGAAGGGTGGAAAACAGATGTGCAGCAGCACTGCGTCCACCACAATGGAGGGCGGCGTGTCACGCCGCCGCACGCAGGAGTGGGGCAAAGCCTTATCCATGGCCGGAGCCTCCGAAGAAGAATTGCCAGACGAGGTAGAAGTTCAGCGCGACGATCAGCGCGGCGACGAGCATGGCGACGACGGTGGTCAGCTTGCGGTTGACGAGTATGCCCATCACATCGGCGCGGCGCGTGAACAGGATCAGCGGCACGACGGCGAACGGCAGGCCGAAGCTCAGGACGACCTGGCTGATCACCAACGTGCGCGTGGGATCGAAGCCGAGCCAGATGACGGCGAGCGAGGGCAAAATCGTCACCAGCCGCCGCACCCAGACGGGGATGTGCCGCTTCAGGAAACCCTGCATGATCACCTGCCCGGCAAGCGTGCCGACCGACGACGACGAGAGGCCGGAGGCCAGCAGCGAGATGGCGAAGATGACGCCCGCCGCCTTGCCGAGCAGCGGCTCCAGCGTCTTGTAGGCCGAGTCGAGCGAGCCGACGTCGGTTATGCCGGCATGGTGGAAAGTCGCCGCTGCCATGATCAGCATCGCCATGTTGATCAAGCCCGCGAGGCCCATCGCGATGGTGACATCGGCGATCTGGTAGCGGAACAGCCGCTTGAGCAACGCCGGCTCGCGCACGACGATGCGGCTTTGCGTCAGCGAAGAATGCAGAAAAATGACGTGCGGCATGACCGTGGCGCCGAGGATGCCGGTGGCGAGCAGGATGCTCTCCGTCCCGCGGAACTGCGGTACGACCGCGTGAAAGGCGACGAGTTTCCAGTCGGCGTGACCGAGCAGGGTCTCGACGAGATAGCAGACGGCGATCACGCCGACGAACGCGGTGATCGCCGCCTCCAGCGGGCGGAAGCCGCGGCGCTCGAGGCCGAGCAGCAGGAAGGTGAACGCCGCCGTCAGCAGCCCGGCGAACCAGAGCGGGATGCCGAAGAGCAGGTAAAAGCCGACGGCCGCGCCGAGGAATTCCGCGAGGTCGGTGGCCATGGCGACGATTTCCATCACACCCCACATCAGCCAGACCACCCAAGGCGGGAAATGCTCGCGGCACAGCTCGGCGAGGTTGCGGCCGCTGGCGATGCCGAGCTTGGCGGAGAGTGTCTGGATCAGCATCGCCATCAGGTTGCTGGCGAGGACGACCCACAGCAGCGTGTACCCGAACTGTGCGCCGCCCTGGATATTTGTGGCGAAGTTGCCGGGGTCCATGTAGGCGATGCTCGCGATGAACGCCGGGCCGAGAAACGGCAGCAGGCGCTTGAGCCCGCGGCGCTGGCCGCCGCCGCTCAGGATCTCATCCGCCGCCGCGAGCGTGCCGGCGTCGGCTGCATTGCTCTTCCGTTCGTCGCTCATGTTTTCCAAGGGCTGGAATCCTGCGTGGCCGTTCTTGCCAAGCCATGGAACCCCCCATGGCCCTCTTTCCCAAGGCTTGGAAAAACGGATCTTTCCGTTCCTGGCCCTGGAAACCGCCGCCGCGCGTCGCGCATAATGTGCCGCTTCCGGGGAAATTAACAAGAAATTCGGCAGTGCACCCCGGCGGGCAGGCCTCAGCCGCTTGTGTGGGTGGAGCTTAGCCCCACGAACCGCAGCCTGACGAAACGCGGGGCTGGAAGCCCCGCCCACAGGAGAGCAAGTGCTTGCACAGCGGGTGTTTCCAAGCCTTGGAAAAGACCCCGCCCCAACTTTCCAATGCTTGGAAACTTTATCGCTCCGCGGCCTTGCCTTGCCGTCGCTGCCTTACTTCGCGCCGACGCAGAGGAGGCTTTTTTCACCGCGGAGGAGGAGGCGGTTGGCGGTCGGGACGGGCGCGGCGATCATGCGTTCGCCGAGCGTGTTCTCCGCGAGTATCTCGAACGGCACGTTGGCGCGCACGACGAAGACCGCGCCATCCTCGCGCGCGCAGTAGAGCTTGCCGTCGGCGAGCAGCGGCGAGGAATAGTAGCGGTGCATGGTCGCGGGCAGCTGGCCGCTCCACACATTGACGCCGGTCGCGGCGGTGACGCAGGTGATCTCGCCGCGCTCGCCGAGGCTGTAGACCCGGCCGGCCGCGACGGCGGGGGTCGGGCAGAACGAGGCGGCGATGTCGCGCTGCCAGGCGCGGTGGGTCGCGGTGACCTCGCCCGCACCACCGAGCTTGACGCCATGTAGGAACATGCCGCGGCCGTAGGGCACGACGGCGAGGTCGCCGGCGAGCACGGGCGAGGCGACCGGCGGCCAGTTCTTCTTGGCCTCCGGGTTGAAGCCGCCGCAGGTCCACAGCACCGCGCCATCGGCGGCGGAGTGCGCGGTCAGGCGCTCGCCGCCGAGCACGAGCAGGGCCTCGGCCCCGTTGTGCCGGAAGACCAGCGGCGTGGTGTAGCTATGGTCGCCCTCGACCGCCGTCTTGTAGTTGCGCGCCACCTTCCAGTGCACCGCGCCGGTGTGCTGGTCGAAGGCGACGAGGTAGGAGTCACCCCCGTGCATCACGGCGATGACCACGTCCTGCTCGGTCAGCACCGGCGAGTTGCCGATGTCCCAGTAGAGCACCACCTTGCCCCAGCGCTCCTGCAGGTTGGTCTGCCAGCGGAGCTTGCCGTCGAACTCCACGGCGGCGAGCGTGCCGCTCTTGAAGTAGACGAAGACCCCGTCGCCCGCCGTGATCGGCGAAGGATTGCAGCCGGAGCCGCTGCGGTGTTTGCCCGGCCGCTCCGCGTTGAAAGCCGTCTGCCATAGAATTTTTCCGTCGCCATCGAGCGCGAGCAGCGCGTCCTTGCCCTCGACCGGCGCGGTCACGTAGATGCGCTGCTGCCAGACAATCGGCGTCGAGCAGCCGCGCCCGGGCAGCGGCGTTTGCCAGAGGATGTTCGAGGAGGCGTTCCACGCCGCCGGATAGGCGCCCGCCGGCGCGCAGCCAGCGTCGTGCGGCCCGCGCCAGCGCGGCCAGTCGGTCAGTTCGCCGGCCAGCGCCGAGGCCGCATAGCCAAGCGCAGCGGCGAGCAATGCATACGTTTTCATGGCCGCATCTTCGTCCGGCCGCGGCCGGAAAGACAAGCCCAACCTTGCACGACGAAGCGTTTTTCAATTGTGACTGCCGGCCAGGAGTGCGACAGAATCATTAGCAGCAGAATCACGTTTAGCGTTGCGAACGGCAGGCTCGACAGCGCAGGGTTCATCGTCACGCCTCCCGCGGTGACGCATGGTGTGCTGTTTCCTAATGATTCTGCCCAAAGTGCCAGGTCATCTGTTCAGGAAAATTGGGAATATTTTTCAAAAGGAGTACAATCTCCGCGTGAAAATAATCCGTCTGATTTTGCTGGGCCTGCTCGCCGGCGCGGCGCTGGCGGTGGGCCTGCTGATGGGCCGCATGCGCCCGCAGGACGTGCCGGCTGCGCACGCGCCGCGGATCGAAAAGCGCCTCGTGGCCAAGACGTTCCATCCCGCGCCGCCCGGCGTCCGCACGCCGGAACCGTCGGTGGACTCCGCGGCGCCACGGCTCACCGACGAGGAGCGCCAGCTGCTCAAGCTGCAGCGCCGCCTGGACCGGCCCGGCGCGCTGCCCAACGAAGCGCTGCTGAAGTTTGCCTCCGCCGATGCGCTCCGCGCCTTCCTGGCCCGCGCGGACAAGGCCGGCATCAAGCTGCTCGGCCAGCACGAGGGCCTCCACGTCGCCCGCGTCAGCTATGAGCAGCTCGAGCAGCTGCGCGCCGCACTCGGCTCCGATGCCGAAGCCAGCGATATCACGATCGACCCGAATTTCAGCGCGCGCATCCCGGACATCCTGCAGCGGGAAGACCGTCCGTCGGGCACCGGGGTGGCGTCGTTCGAGGGCGAAGGGTTCCTCAACGCGGTCGGCGCCAAGGGCGACCGCGCGACCTGGGGCCAGGGCGTGATGGTCGCCGTGGTGGACAGCGGCATCGAGGACCATCCGACCTTCGCGGCGCACCAGCTGACGCACGTCGATCTGGTGAACGACGGCCAGCCGTTCAACGGCCACGGGACGGCGATGGCCAGCCTGATCGGCGGCCAGGACTGGCAGGCCGCCGGCATCGCGCCGGGGGTGCAACTGCTCGATATCCGCGTGGCCGACGCCTCCGGCACGAGCGACAGCTTCACGCTGGCGCACGGCATCACGCAGGCCGCCGATGCCGGCGCGCACGTCATCAACATCAGCCTGGGCTCCTATGGCGACGCGACCGTCGTGCGCGAGGCCATCGCCTATGCGCAGGGCAAGGGCGCCGTCCTGATCGCCTCCGCGGGCAACGACGCGCTGGGCAGCCAGCTGAGCTTCCCGGCATCGGTGCCGAGCGTGGTCGCCGTCGGCGGCGTAGATGCTAATTTCGTACAGGCCTACTTCTCCAACACGGGCCTCGGGCTCGATGTGGTGGCGCCGGCCGTCGGCATCCAGTCGGCCTACGGCAAGTCCTCGATCATCATCGGCGACGGCACCTCGCAGGCGACGGCGATCGTTTCCGGCGTGCTGGCGCAGGCGCTCGCCAGCGGCGCGACGACCACCGCCGGCGCCGCCGAATGGCTCAAGCAGCACGCGAAGGTGCTCAGCCTGGCGCCGGAACGCGGCGGCGCGGGCCTGGTGCAGGTCAAGTAGGCGCCGCGGGGTGCGGCGGCGGGACTGCTTTCCGGACGCAACGGGCTTGCACCCGACCTTTACACGCAAGCCCGATTTCAGTATCTTTCCAGTGTAAACAAGCGTGGTTTTCAATTTGTGTCCACCGGGAGTGTGTCCGCCGTGTTTGAAATGTGCTTTTGCGCCACTACATCATGAAAACAAATACATCTGCCGAGTTGTCGTTCGGTGCCCGGCTGCGCGTGGCGTGCGCCTGCTTTGGGCGTGCGCTGGCCCAGGCCGGCTTTGCAAGCCAGGCGGCGGCGCTCCTGGGCGCCGGGGCAGAGCCCGCGCCCGCGCCGGCCAGCCAGCCGCCGGAGCGCGTGCATGCTTCGGGGCTGTTCGTGCTGGCCATGCTCCAGCGCGAAGGCCGGCTCATCGATTTCCTGCAGGAGGACATGGCGGCGTTCGCCGACGCGGATATCGGCGCGGCCGCGCGCGTGGTGCAGGCGGGCTGCCGCAAGGCCCTCGCCCACTGCCTCACGCTGGAACCGGTGTTGCCGGACGCGGAGGGCGCCGCCGTCACGGTGCCCGCCGGTTTCGACGCCAACCGCATCCGGCTCACCGGGAATATCGCCGGCCAGCCGCCGTTCCGGGGGACCCTGAAGCATCATGGCTGGGCGACGACCTCCGTGCGCTTCCCTGCGTCATCCGACGCGCTGGACCCGCGCGTGCTGGCGCCGGCCGAAGTTGAACTAACGTAGGAACACATTATGGCGCGTTATTCCATCGGCATCGACCTGGGCACCACGCACTGCGCGGTGTCGTATTTCAACCTGGAACAGGCCGCGGGACGCGGGACCAAGCAGACCATGCTCGCGATTCCGCAGGTTACGGCGGTCGGCACGGTGGAAGCAAGGGACCTGCTCCCTTCGTTCCTTTACCTGCCGAATGACCAGGAGTTTCCCGCCGGCAGCCTTGGCCTGCCGTGGGACAAGAAGCGCCGCAACGCCGTCGTGGGCGAGTTCGCGCGTGCGCACGGCAGCAAAGTGCCGATGCGGCTCGTCTCATCCGCAAAGAGCTGGCTGTGCCACACCGGCGTGGACCGCTCGGGCGCAATCCTGCCATGGCAGGCGCCCGACGAGGTCCCGCGGATCTCGCCGCTTGAGGCGTCCGCGCGCTTCCTCAGCCACCTCCGCGAGGCGTGGGATCACCAGTTCGGCGACGACGCGCTCGCCGACCAGGAAGTCGTCCTCACCGTGCCCGCGTCGTTCGATGCCGCCGCGCGCGAGCTCACGCTCAACGCCGCGCAGCAGGCCGGCCTGCCGAACGTCACGCTGCTCGAAGAGCCGCAGGCCGCGCTCTACGCCTGGACCGAGGCGCTGGGCGAGAGCTTCCGCAAACACGTCAAGCCCGGCGAGGTCATCCTCGTCGTGGATGTCGGCGGCGGCACCAGCGACTTCTCGCTCATCGCCGTCACGTCCAAGGGCGGCGAAGTCGAGCTCACCCGCGTCGCGGTCGGCGACCACATCCTGCTCGGCGGCGACAACATGGATCTCGCGCTCGCCCACGCCGTCAGCCAGCGGCTCGCCGCCGACGGGAAGAAACTCGACGCGTGGCAGTTCAACGCGCTGACCTTCGCCTGCCGCCAGGCCAAGGAACAGCTGTTCGCCGATGCCAAGCTGAAGAAAGCGGCGCTCGTCATACCCGGCCGCGGCTCCGCGCTCGTCGGCGGCACCCTCAAGGCCGAGCTGTTGCGCGAAGAACTGACGGACATTCTGACCGACGGATTTTTCCCGCAATCACCCGTCACCGAAGTTCCGCAGACCGCGCGCCGCACCGGCCTCGCGCAGCTGGCGCTGCCCTACGCGCAAGATGCAGGCGTCACGCGCCATCTCGCCGCGTTCCTCACGCGCCAGGCCCGCGCGCTCGCCACGGCGCAGGACGCGCCGGTGCAGGTCAAGGGCCAGGCGTTCGTGCATCCGACGGCCGTGCTCTTCAACGGCGGCGTCTTCAAAGCCACCGCGCTCAAGGACCGCGTCATGGACGTCATCAACGCCTGGCTCAAGGCCGACGGCGGCCGCGCCGCGCAGGAGCTCCAGGGCGCGGAGTACGACCTCGCCGTGGCGCGCGGCGCGGCCTACTACGGCTGGGTCCGCCAGGGCCACGGCCTGCGCATCCGCGGCGGCACCGCGCGCGCCTACTACGTCGGCGTCGAAACCGCGATGCCCGCCGTGCCCGGCCGGGAGCCCCCCGTCAAGGCCCTCTGCGTCGCGCCGTTCGGCATGGAAGAGGGCACGCAGGCCGACATCCCGCCGCAGGAATTCGGCCTCGTCGTCGGCGAGCCCACGCGCTTCCGCTTCTTCGCCAGCTCCGTCCGCCGCGACGACCGCGTCGGCACGATGCTGGAGGCTGTATCCGGCAGCGAGGATCTCGAGGAAGTCGCGCCCATCGAAACCACGCTGCCCGCGAAAAAGGGCAACGCCGGCGCGCTCGTGCCCGTCAATCTCCAGGCCGTCGTCACCGAAATCGGCACCTTGGAGCTGCGCTGCCTCGAGAAGGGCGGCAAGGGCCATTGGAAGCTGGAGCTGAACGTGCGCATGAAAGAGTGACGCGTTCCTTTCCAAGGTTTGGAAAAAGCGCCCTGCGGTCTTTCCAAGCCTTGGAACTTGCTGTCGGTCCGCACGGATAGGATGCCGTTGCTGTCATGGCCGCGACCCACATCATCGGTATAGACCTCGGCACCACGAACTGCGCGCTGGCGTTCGCCCGGCTGGACGCGGGCGCGACGGTCGTTGATTTCCCCGTCTCACAGCTGCAGCGGCCCGGCGAAGTCGCCGCGCTGCCGCTGCTGCCCTCCTGTCTCTATATCCCCGGCGAGCACGAGTTGCCGCCCGGCGCGACGACGCTGCCATGGAGAGACGCGCCAGGTCTGATCGCAGGGGAGTTTGCGCGCTGGCAGGGCGCGCGTGTCCCCGGCAGGCTGGTCGCCTCCGCAAAAAGCTGGCTCTGCCACGCGGGCGTGGACCGCTCCGCGCCGATCCTGCCATGGGGCGCGCCGGCGGAGGTGAAGAAAATTTCCCCCGTGGAAGCCTCGGCGCTGCTGCTCGCGCACCTGGCCGCGGCGTGGAACCACGCGCAACCCGGCGCACCGCTGGCCGCACAGGAGGTCGTCATCACCGTGCCCGCGTCGTTCGACGAAGTGGCGCGCGCCTTGACGGTGACCGCCGCGCAGCAGGCCGGCTTCGGGAAACTTACGCTGGTCGAGGAGCCGCAGGCCGCGTTCTATGCTTTCACAGCGCGCCATCAGGAAGAGCTCGGGAAGGCGCTCAAGAAAACGCGGCTCGTCCTCGTCGTGGATGTCGGTGGCGGCACCTCGGATTTTACGCTGATCCAGGTCGGCGTTTCCGACGATGGGCCTGCGCTGCGGCGCATCGCTGTGGGCGAGCACCTGATGCTCGGCGGCGACAACATGGATGCCGCACTCGCCCGGCGCGCCGAGGAGCGGCTGCTGGCCGCGGGCCGCAAGCTGGGCGCGACGCAGTGGACGCAGCTGGTCCAGGCCACGCGCGCCGCCAAGGAAAAGCTGCTGGGGGCCGACGCGCCCGACCGGCATGGTATTTCAATTGTCGCGGCCGGCAGCCGGCTGGTCGGCGGCGCGCTGTCCTGCGAGCTCCAGCGCGAGGAGACGGAGCGCCTGCTGCTCGACGGTTTTTTCCCGGCCTGCGCCCCGGAGGAGGCACCCCACGCCCGAACGGCGGGACGGGTCGCCTTGCAGGAGCTCGGCCTGCCCTATGCGCAAGACCCCGCCATCACCCGCCACCTGGCGGCGTTTCTGCGCCAGCACGCGGCGGCGGGCTGGGCCGCGCTCGGTGTTGCACCTGCACCGTCCACCAGCAACCAGGGCCTCATCACGCTGCCGCGGCCCGACGCGCTTTTGTTGAACGGCGGGGTCTTCAACGCGCCGCAGATTTCCAAACGTTTGGTGGACGTGCTTTCCGCATGGTGGCCGGACGCGCCGAAGCTGCGCCTGCTGAAACACGACTCGCTCGAGCGCGCGGTCGCGCGCGGCGCCGCCTGGTACGGGCTGGTCCGGCGCGGCCTGGGCCGGCGCATCAGCGGCGGCGCGGCGCGCGCGTATTACATCGGGCTGGCGGCGGACACCGCAGCGGCCCCGCCGCGCGCCGTGTGCCTGCTGCCGCGCGGCCACGAGGAAGGCCAGCCCGTGGACCTGGACAGCCGTCCGTTCACGCTCACGCTCGGCCGACCCGTGCAATTTCCGCTCTTTGCGACGACCGCCGACCGCAGGGAGCGTCCGGGCGACGTGGTGGCCGTCGGCGCCGACATGCGCGCGCTGCCGCCGCTGCACACGCTGCTGCGGGGCGCCGGCGCCGGCCCGGCGAGCGTGCCCATCCACCTGCGCGCGACGCTGACGGAACTCGGGACGCTGGAGTTATGGTGCGTGGCGAATACCACGGCGGAACGCTGGCGGCTGGAGTTTGAATTGCGCGGCGCCGCGGCGCGGCCCGCCGCGGCCGTGACGGAAGCCCTGCCCGCGCGTTTCGCGGAGGCGCGGGCCTGCGTGGAGCGCGCTTTTGGCCCCGGGCCGGCCGCCGCCGGCCCGGGCGACACGAAACAGCTCTTCCGCGAGCTCGAGGGTTGCCTTGGCCCGCGCGAAACCTGGCGGCTGCCGCTGTTGCGCGAACTGTGGAGCGCGGCGTCCGCCGGCGCGAAAAAACGGCGGGGCTCCGCCCAGCGCGAGCGCGCCTTTTTCCAGCTGACCGGCTACTGCCTGCGCCCCGGCTTCGGCTATCCCCTCGACGAGTGGCGCTGCGGACAGACCTTCGCGTGCTTCGCCGCCGGCGTCGTCGCACAGGGCGAGCACGCAGTGTGGAACGATTACTGGGTGCTGTGGCGCCGGATCGCCGGCGGCCTGACCGAGGCCCAGCAGCAGGCCGTGTGGAGCTACCTCAAGCCGCATCTCGCGCAGCTCATCCCCCCGCCGGTGCGGAAGCCGCCGCCGCGGCCGAAGGGCGTGCGGCCGCAGGGACTGGACGAAATGGTGCGGACCGCCGCCGCGCTGGAGCATCTTGAGGCGGCGGAGAAAAGCGTGCTGGGCAACTGGATTACGGAACGGCTGAAGCACCCGCGCACCGCCGCCGGGCCGTGGGCGTGGGCGCTGGGCCGGCTGGGTGCCCGCGCGCCGCTCTATGGCAGCGGGCACAGGACCGTCTCCCCCGCGCAGGCGGCGGACTGGCTGGCGCTGCTGCTGACGCTGGACTGGCGCTCCGTCAGCGGGGCCGCCTTCGCCGCGGCCCAGCTCGCGCGGCTCACCGGCGACCGCACACGCGACCTCGACGATGCGCTGCGGGCGCAAACCGCAGACGCGCTACAGGCCGCGGAGGTGCCCGGGCACTGGCTGCGCCTGGTGACCGAAGTGGCCGCGCTCGACGACGCCGAGGAAGCGCGCGCGCTGGGCGACACGCTTCCGCTGGGACTGAAGTTGCGCTAGACTCCGCGCAGCAGACCTGAAGGTTGCGGAGGAGAATCAGGATGGACACCAAAAAATCCAAGGAGCCGGTGGGCCGCGCCGGGCGCTTGCCGACGCAGCCGGAGATTGCCGGCCGCGCCTTCGCGCTTTTTTTGGAACGCGGCGGCCAGCATGGCCGCAGCCTCGAAGACTGGCTGCAAGCCGAACAGGAACTGGGGTGCGGCCAAGCGCCACGGCAGGCCGCCAGCAACCGGCCGCTCGGCCTGCGCCTGCTCGCCTAATGCCGGCGGCCAGCGTCAGAACGCTCACGGCTTCCGGGAGGGCGCCAAAGGGTTGGTCGGGGCGATAGGATTTGAACCTACGACAACTGGCTCCCAAAACCAGTGCTCTACCAGGCTGAGCTACGCCCCGGGCCCGGGAGGTGTAGCATAAGCGCGAGGTGGGTTTCAATCCCGCGTGCTGGCGGGCGACCGCGGGCCGTTGCGCGCGGGGGCTGGTGCGGGTATACTCGCCCGCGATGAAAACAGCACGCCAACGGCAGGTCCGGGCGCAACTGCTCGGGCTGGGCTTGGACAACAAGGACGGCCACGTCCGCGTCACGCAGGGCGATAATTTTTCCCTGTTCAGCGGCTCGGCCGAGACCCACGAGCGCATGCAACGCAGCTGCCTCAAGCTGAATGAAAAGCTGGCGCGCAAAGGCAAGCGGCTCGAAGACGCCACGCGCGAGGAAGTCCGCGACCTGCTGGCCGAGATGGATTGAAGACGCCTAGTGGATCTCGCTGATGTTCTTGCCTTGAACCTTGTCCTTCTTCGGCGGCTCGAACTTCAGGCCGACCGGGATGATGACTTCCGCCGTCGCCGCATGCTGCGCCAGGCCCCGCTGCGCCGCAAGGGTGATGCGCGCGGCGCGCGGCGCGCCGTTGGTCGAGGCGCCGCTGCCGATCCAGGTGTCCTTCCACAGCTTGCCGTCAAAGAGCGCCACGTCGAAAGCCTCCAGGCCTTGGAATACGGCATTCGTCGTCACCGGCTGGAGCGCGGCGGGCCCGGCCAGCGGTTGGGTGGTACAGGTGAGGGCGAAGTTGGTCGGGCCGGCCTCGGTGAGCCGGTAGGCGACCCGCGCGACCTCGGCCCAGCGCAAATGGTCTTCGCCGGGCAGCGGCGCCATGCGCGCGAACGCCAGCTCGAGCACCGCGTTCGAGGCCGCCGCGCCGCGGCTGAGCGTGAACGCGGTGGCGTCGTTTTTGGGGAAGACGAACGCGCGCTCCAGATCGCGCGCGAGTTGCCCGAGCGCGCGGTCCGCCAACGCGCGGCACGCAACCCGGTCGGCCTGGCTGCGCCGCGTCCGGTTCGTGATGGCCAGCGTGGCCAGAACCAGCGCGGTGACCACCACGGCGAGCGCGAGCGCAACAAGCAGCTCGACCAGCGTGAAGCCGGCGCGGCGGGTGGGCGACTGCGCAGGGTGCTTCACTTGAGGTGGAGCACGTAGAAGAAGAGCACGATGGCCATGATCAGGGCCAGGATGCCGATGACGCCGATGATCGCCCACCAGACGGTCATATTGCTCTTCTGGCGCGTGCCAAACGGCGAGATGCTCTCGAAGGACGCCGGCGCGCCGGTCGGGCCGGTAGCGATCTCGATGCGGGTGGTGTTCGCCAGCCCGTCTTCGCCCGGCTCGTCCGCCGGTTCGTCGGAGTCAAAAATCAATTCGATCGCGCCCACCTGCAGCAGGTCCTTGGGGCGCAGGCGCAGGTCCACGTTCACATCGCGCCCGTTCAGCCGGGTGCCGTTGGTCGACCCCAGGTCGCGCACGAAAAATTTGTTGCCGTCCTTGCGGACCATGCAGTGGCGGCCGGACACCGAGGTGGCGTCGATCATGATATTGGCCTCTTTGCGGCGGCCAATGACCATCTCATCTTGCGTCAGCGCGAACACCTTGCCCTTGATCTCTTCCGACATGCCAATCAATTGCGCCATGGTGATTCTCCTGCAGTTTGCCGGCGGAAATAGTTGCACGATTCGGCGGGCCTGTCAACGGCGCCTGCGACCCGGCCCGGACGCCGCTTGCCTCCGCGGCCGATTGCATTACAATGCGCGCCCGATGAAACCGGATGCCGCCATCATGCTCGGCTGTGCCGCGCTGCTCGCCGCGCTGGGCGCCGGCTGCGGCGCACAGCCCGCCG
>CAIWHP010000195.1 GCA_903912445.1 uncultured Lentisphaerota bacterium | reverse complement strand
GTTCGACAAAGTCCCCGGCGCGCCCTGGGTGATCGTGCGCGGCAAGTGGGTTGCGAAAGATGGCGCCGTCTGGGGCAGCGAGAAAACCGCCGACCAGGTTGCGGCCGCGATGCGCTATCCGCTCAAACAAACCGATGGCGATATCCAGTATGAGCTTTCGCTCCCGCCCGCCACCGCACACACGCTGCGCGTCGCAGGCAAGGACAAGGATCAGGTGCTGCTGATCCAGGTTTCGCCGCGGCGCGTCGCCGTCACCGACCAGGCCAGCAGCAAGATCCTTGCGCAGGCGCCGGCGAAATTCGCGGCAAAGACGTGGCTGCCCGTGCGCGCGTGTTTCCGCGGCAACGAGCTCATCGTGCAGGTCGGCGGCGTCACCGCGCAGGCCTCCTCGCCGCTCGTCGCCTTGCCCAAAACAGCCTTCGCCTTCATGACGCATGGCGAAGACATCGGCTTCAGAAAGGTACAGGTGCATAGCACTCCATGAAAACAACAACACTGCTGCGTTCCCTTGGTCTGGGTCTGGCTTGCCTCGCCGCGTCAGTTGCCGTGGCGGCGGAGAAGCCCAATATCGTGTTCATCCTCTCCGACGATCTCGCGCAGGGCGATATCGGCTGCTACGGGCAGAAGCTGATCCAGACGCCGCGCCTCGACCGGATGGCTGCCGAGGGCACGCGCTATACGCAGGCCTACTGCGGCACGACGGTCTGCGCGCCGTCGCGCACGTCGCTGATGGTCGGCCAGCACATGGGCCACTCGCCGGTGCGTGCGAACCGCGAGATCGCCGCCGGTGCCGGCCAATTCCCGCTGCCGGCGGAGACGGTCACCATCGCGCAGATCCTCAAGTCCGCCGGCTACGCGACGGCCTGCATGGGCAAGTGGGGTATGGGCATGTTCGACACCACTGGCAGCCCGCTGAAGAAGGGCTTCGACCATTTCTTCGGTTACAACTGCCAGCGCCACGCGCATAGCTATTATCCCGACCACCTCTTCAACGACGACAAGTCGTTCGCGCTCGACGGCAAGACCTACGCGCAAAACCTGATCGAGAACGACATGCTCGGCTGGGTGCGCAAACAGAAAGATCAGCCGTTCTTCCTCTTCTATGCCATCACGCTGCCGCACGCCAAAAACGAGATTGATGACCTCGGCCTCTACAAGGACAAGCCGTGGACCGCGCAGCAGAAGGCCTATGCCGCGATGGTCACACGGCTGGACACCGATGTCGGCCGATTGCTGGACCTGCTCAAGGAACTCAAGCTCGACGAGAAGACGCTGGTGATGTTCTCCGGCGACAACGGCTCCTCGTTCGGTCCCAACACGGAACTCGGCAAGCTGTTCGATCAGTCGATGGGCGGCAAGCTGCGCGGCTTCAAGCGGAGCATGTATGAGGGCGGACTGCGTCAAGGCGCGCTCGCGCGCTGGCCCGGCGTGATCCCGGCCGGGCGCGTCAGCGAGGAACCGTGGGCGTTCTGGGATTTCCTGCCGACCGCCGCCGCACTCGCCGGCGCGAAAATTCCCGACGCGTGCAAGACCGATGGACTGTCGCTTGTCAGCTTCCTCAAGGGCGGCGCGGCGCCGCAACGCGAGTATTTCTATTGGGAACTGCACGAGGCCGGCCATCCCATCCAGGCGATACGCTTCGGCAACTGGAAGGCTGTGCGCAACGGCCCAGCCGCCGTCATCGAGCTCTACGACCTCGCCAAGGACGCAGGCGAGACCACCGACCTCGCCGCCAGCCAGCCGGAGCTGGTTGCCAAAGCCGCGGCGCTGATGAAGCAGGCGCGGGTGGAAGATCCGAATTGGCCGTGGGTGGCGAAAGCCAAAGCCAAGGGCAAGAAGGCCAACAAGAAGTCATGAACCTTTTCCGCGCGCTCCTCGCCGGGTTGCTGCTTTTTCCAATGGTTGGCAGCCAAGGGCTGCCCGTCTCGCAAAGCTCGGCTGGAAAAACGCAGGCGGCAGAGCTCCCCCTCGACTCCGCTCGGGGCGGGCAAGCCTTGGGAAAGTCTGGCAAGCAGCCGCTGAACGTGCTGTTCATCATGTCGGACCAGCACAACGCGCGGGCGCTGGGCTGTTACGGCAACGCCGAGGTCAAGACGCCGAACCTGGATGCGCTGGCGGCCCAAGGCGCGGTCTTCACGCGGGCACTCTGTCAGACGGCCCAGTGCGTGCCCTCCCGCTATTCGATCTGGACCGGGCGCTATGCCCGCAGCACCGGCACCTATGCCAATGGCTGTGGGCAGAATGCGGCGGAGAACACGGTCGCGGACCTCTTCCACGCGCGCGGCTATGTTTGCGGCACGATCGGGAAGCACCACATGGAGATGACGCCCCAGAATCACAACCATGGCTTTGATGTGGTGGAAGATCCGCGCAGCCCTTGGGACTACAGCAAGTCGTTGCCCTATGAACAGGCGCATCCCGGCCGGGCCAAGGTCGGGGAGGCCGCGGTGCCCAACGAAAAACACAATGCCGGCGTGATCGCGCAAAAGACCGTCGAGTTCCTCCGTGAGCACAAGGCCAAGCCCTTTGTGGTGTGGTGCTCCTTTCACGGACCGCATTCGCCGATCTGTGTCTCCAAGCCGTGGTCCGCTTGGTACGATCCGGCCAAGCTGACGCTGCCGCCATCGTGGAACCATAAGGATGCACAGCTGCCAGGCATGGACGGCTTCCTCAAAAAGAGCGGCACCTATGAGACAGAACTGCTGTACCGCCAGACGCTGGCCTATTATTACGGCTATGTTTCCCAGATTGATCACAACATCGGCTTGGTGTTGCAAGAGCTGGAGCAGCTGGGTCTCGCGAAGAACACCATCGTGGTCTATACCGCCGACCATGGCGAGATGATGGCGGAACATGGCGCGTGGACCAAAGGCGGCACCGGTTATGAAGCCACGGTGCGTGTGCCCATGATCGTGCGGCTGCCGGGGGTCGTGCCGGCGGGGACGCGCGTGAACGAACTGGCCTGCTCCATTGATCTGCTGCCGACGCTTTTGGAAGCGGCGGGCTTGAACATCCCCACCAACGTCCAAGGCCGGAGCCTGCTCGCCCTGACACCGGGCCAAACCAACGGATGGCGGGAATATGCGGTCAGCGAACTGGGCGGCAGCGTGGATAGCCAGACGGTGACCTTCACCAGCAAGACCCACAAATATGTGCGCTTCAAAAAAGGCGGAATGGTTGAGTATGAGCAGTTGTTTGATTTGGTGCAGGATCCTTGGGAGATGAAAAACCTGATGACTGCTCCTGCTGACACCAACGTGCGCGAGGAACTTAAACAGGCCTTGGCGCAGTGGGAAGCGGCCACGCCCACGGCCGCTCCGCTGCGCGTGGGGAAAAAAGGCCGGGGCAGAGCTGAAACTGAATAGGACGCCACGATGAATCACTTCCTGGCCGCCCGGATCAAGTTGCTGTTGGCCGCGGTGCTCGGGCTGTTTCCAATGCTTGGAAAAACCGCCTCTGCCACTTTCCCCCTCGACTCCGCTCGGGGCAGGCAATCCTTGGAAAAACCCGGCGCGACGTCGGCCAGGCCCAACGTAGTGATCTTCCTCGCCGATGACCTTGGCTACGGCGACCTCGCCTGCCACGGCAACCGCCACGTGAAGGCGCCGCAGCTCGACGTGTTCGCGCGCGAGGCGGTCGAGCTCGCCAACTTTCACGTCAGCCCCGTCTGCTCACCGACGCGCGCCTCGCTGATGACCGGCCGCTATAACTTCCGCACCGGCGTCGCCGACGTCTTTGGCCCGGCCACGGTGATGGACGGCGCCGAGGTCACGCTCGCCGAGCGGCTGAAGGCCGCCGGCTACGCGACGGGCCTCTTCGGCAAGTGGCACCTCGGCGACGCCGGCGAGCACGCGCCCAATGCGCAGGGCTTCGACGAGGTGCTCTCGTTCCGCGGCGCGGCCATGAAGCAGTATTTCAACCCCACGCTGCTGCACAACGGCAAGGAGGAGCCACAGCAGGGCTACTGCATGGACCTCTTCGCCGACGCGGCGAACCGCTTCATCCGCCAGCACAAGGCGGAGCCGTTCTTCGTCTATTTGCCCGCCAACCTGATCCACACGCCGCTGCTCGTCGCGCCGGGATTCGCCGCGCAGTTCGACGCGCTCGGCCTCGGCGACACCACGCGCAAGGTCTACGGCATGATCCGCAGCGTGGACGACAACTTCGGCCGCGTGCGCGCGACGCTGAAGGAGTTGGGGCTGGAGGACAACACGCTGCTGATCTTCGCCTCCGACAACGGC
Organism: uncultured Lentisphaerota bacterium; assembly: GCA_903912445.1. GTDB lineage: Bacteria > Verrucomicrobiota > Kiritimatiellia > CAIQIC01 > CAIQIC01 > DP16D-bin41. The sequence goes on along the minus strand of CAIWHP010000195.1, from coordinate 27,120 downwards.
CCGTGCTCCGGCTCCAGGCCGCTCGACCGCCACATGGCCGGGCTGCACGGGCTGAAGGGCACGCCCTATGAGAACGGCATCCGCGTCCCGTGCTTCATGCGCTGGCCCGCTGGCTTCGCGGGCCCGGCCAAGGTCACGCGGCTCGCGGCGCACATCGATGTGCTCCCGACCGTGCTCGAGGCGTGCGGCGTCGCCTCCGGCGGAGCGCAGCGCGATGGTGCCAGCCTGCTGCCGCTGCTGCGCAACCCGGCGGCGACGTGGCCCGACCGCACCTTGTTCTTCCAGTGGGACAGCGGCCAGCAGCCACGCCGCGGCAGCGCCTACGCCGTGCTCACCGAAAAATGGAAACTCGTCCAGCCCTGCGGCATGGATGCACCTGCCCAGCAGCACATCCGCGACCGCTACGCCGAACTCTGCCGCCTGCAGGGCCGCGGCGAGCGCAACATCGCGGGCGCGCCGCGCCACGAACTCTATGACCTGGCCGCCGATCCCGGCGAGACCAAGGACCTTGCCGTCGCGCACCCCGACGTGGTCGCGCGGATGCGGCAGCAGTACGAGGCGTGGTTCGATGACGTCGCCGCCCGCTGGTTCAAGCAGCCCGCGCCGTGACGTTTTCCAAGCCTTGGAAAAAGGACTGTCTATTTTTTCCAATTCTTGGAAAACTACGGCCATGCGAGTTCCCCTCCTTGGAAAACAGCCGGGGCGGCGGCACGTTGGCCGCAGCCACAGGACCATGAAAAACATCCTTCTTGTCCTCGCGCTGGTGCTGGTCGCGCCGGATGCGGGGGCAGCGGAGACCAAGGCGCCGACAAAGAAGGGCGTGGCGGGCAACCTCGAAGTGGCGCGGGCCTTAAAGGCATCGTGGTATTACAACTGGGGACCAAGGGGCGTATCGGAACCGGGCCTTGAGTTCGTACCGATGATCAAGGGCAAGGGGCACGTCACTGACCGTACGCTGGAGGCAATCAAGGCCTCCGGCGCCAAGGCGCTGCTCTGCTTCAACGAACCCGAACGCGCCGAACAGGGCGATGCCACGGTCGAGGAGGTCCTCGACCTCTGGCCGAAGCTGATGGCCACCGGCCTGCGGCTTGGCAGTCCCGCGCCGTCGTCGGATGGCAAGGGCGTGGCATGGTTGGAGCAGTTCATGGCGGGCGTCAAGAAGCGCAAGCTGCGCGTGGACTTCATCGCGGTACACTGGTATCGCAGCGCGAAGGAGGATGATTTCCAGCGCTGGCTCCGCAGCCTGAAGGCAAAATGGGACCGCCCGATCTGGGTGACGGAGTTCAACGCCCACTACACCAAGGACGACAAGGATCGCTTTGCCGAGCGCGCTTTCAAGATGCTCGACCGCGAACGTGTGGTGGAACGCTACGCCTACATGGACTGCGGTCCCGGCGCGCCCGGCGGCCTCTGGAAAGACTCCTCCCGCCAGATTCCCTCGGAACTCGGCCTGAAATATCGTGACCGGTGAACAGCGGCCTTCTCGCCGCCGCGTTCCATGCCGCCAGAAATTCCAAGCCTTGGAAAAAGGACTGTCTATTTTTTCCAATCCTTGGAAAACTGCGGCCATGTCTTTTCCAACGGTTGGAAAATATCCACCGCGCCGATGCGTTTGGCGTAGCAACATGTCCATGAATAATATCATCTCCGCTCTCGCCTTGCTGGCCGCCACCGCGACAAGCAGTCCCGGCGCGCCGCCCAACGTGCTGTTCATCCTCTGCGATGATCTCCGCCCCGCGGCGCTGGGCTGCTACGGTTCGCCACACGTGCGGACGCCGAACATCGACGCGCTCGCCGCCGGGGGCGTGCGCTTCGCAAACGCGTTCTGCACCACGTCGCTCTGCTCGCCCAGCCGCGCGAGCATTCTCACCGGGCTCTATGCGCACCGGCACGGCGTGCGCGACAACTTCACCGAGCTGCCCGCCGCGCTGCCGCACTGGCCGGGCCGGTTGCACGAGCAGGGCTACGCGACGGCCTATGTCGGCAAGTGGCACATGGGCGAGAACAACGACGCACCGCGGCCGGGTTTCGACTGGTTCACCACGCACAAGGGGCAGGGCAAATATTTCGACACCGAGTGGTGCGTGAACGGCCAGCGCCACGAGACGCCGCCGGGCTACTACACCACGGTCGTCACCGACTACGCGCTCGCCTGGCTCAAGCAGCGCGAGGCGGGCCAGCCGTGGGCGCTGTGCCTCGGCCACAAGGCGCCGCACTCGTTCTATTTCCCGGAGCCGAAATACGCGCACATGTTCGACGCCGTCCGCGTGCCGTATCCCGCGAGTGCCTTCGCGCTCGAGGGCCAGCCCGACTGGATCCGTCAGCGGCTGACGACATGGCATGGCATCTACGGGCCGCTGTTCGACTGGCGGAAGCAGTTCCCCGACACCCGGCCGGAGGCGGTGAAGGATTTCGAGAACATGGTCCACGCCTACTGGGGCACGATCTTGAGCGTGGACGACAGCGTCGGCCGGCTCGTGGACTATCTGCGCGCGAGCGGCCAGCTCGACCGCACGCTGATCGTCTTCATGGGCGATAACGGCCTGCTCGAGGGCGAGCACGGCATGGTGGATAAGCGCACGATGCACGAGCCGAGCATCCGCATCCCGCTGATCGCGCGCGGGCCGGGCCTGCCCGCGGGCAAGGTCATTGCGCAGCAGGCGCTCACGCTCGATGTCGCGCCGAGCATCCTGGAGCTGTGCGGCGCGCCCGCGCTCGCGAACAGCCAGGGCCGCTCATGGGTGCAGCTTGCCGGCCGAGGCGACAGCGCGTGGCGGACGGCGTGGTTCTACGAATATAACTACGAGAAACAGTTTCCCTATACGCCGAACGTGCGCGGACTGCGTGCCGATGGGTGGAAGTTCATCCGCTACCCGCACGGCGATGGCACGCCCGACCGGCATCTGCCCGAACTCTATAACCTTGCCGCTGACCCCGGCGAACTGCACAACCTCGCGGCCGTGCCACAGCACGCCGCCACCCGCGCCAAACTCGAAGTGCAGCTCGCCGCGCTGCTCGCGGCCGAGGGCTTGAGCCCCGACCAAGACAAGATGCCCCTCGACCAAGGCATCAAGGCGGAATTGCCCGACCAGAAAATTCGCTGACGCCATCTCCCAAGAAGTCACCATGAAAAATCTGCTCGTGGCCAGCCTTGCCTTGCTCTGCCTTTTTCCAATGCTTGGAAAAGCACAGACAGTGGTTTCCCAAGCCTTGGATGGCACGCCTCGCGTCGTGGGAAAGCCCAACGTGCTTTTCCTCATCGGTGATGATTGGGGACGCAACGCCAGTTGTTATCGCGACCCGGCGCGGCCGGGCGTCAACGACGTGATCCAGACGCCAAACATAGACCGCGTGGCGCGCGAGGGTGTGTTGTTCCGTCACGCGTTCATGGGTGTCTCTTCCTGTGCGCCGTCGCGCGCCTCGATGGCGAGCGGCTGTTACTTCTGGCGGTGCGGGACGAAGGCGTTTCTGCAACCTGATCCCAGCTGGGAGAAAAGCCAAATACCCGATCCGGGCTTGACCCTGCCCCGGTTCGGACAGTTGCTGGCGCAGGCGGGTTATGCAACGACCTTCTCCGGGAAAACGCTGGAGCTGGATAAAAAACTTTCCAAGAGCATTCGGATGGAGGGCGACGCGTTGCGCTTCAGCCTGTACGCCAAAAAGAATCGCCTCAACCGCGAAGAGACCGCAAAGGTAGTGGAGCAAACCGTGCGCGAGATGATGCAGAAGGTGTTGGCCAACCGCCAGCCCGGTCAGCCGTTCTTCCACGTCATCGGTCCGGTCGGGCCGCATCGGCCCTTTGCCGTAGGTTCCGGCAAGACGTTGTGGGGCATCGAGCCGGATGCGCTCAAGGGGAAACTGCCCGCCTACATCCCCGACGTGCCGGAGGCGCGCGCCGATTTTGCCGATACGCTCGGCGAAGTGCTCGCGCTGGATTTGGAGGTCGGTTGGATGCTCGACGAATTGCAGAAGGCCGGTGCGTTGGATAACACGCTGGTCGTCCTAACCGGCGATAACGGCGTGAACATGCCGCGCGGCAAGACACACTGCTACGACCTCGCCGTCCGCGCGCCGCTGATGATCCGCTGGCCGGCGGGCATCGCTAAGCCGGGCCGCGTGGTGGATGATTTCGTCGGCCAGATTGATCTCGCGCCCACGTGGCTGGAGGCGGCGGGCCTCACGCCGCCCGCGGCGATGGACGGCCGCTCGCTGCTGCCGCTGCTCAAGTCGGAGAAGTCCGGCGTCATTGATCCCACCCGCGACCATGTGATCGTGGGCCGGGAACGCCATGAGGCGCTGACGCGTCCGGACGGCATGCCGTATCCGATGCGGGCGATTCGGACGACCGACTTCCTCTACATCCGCAATTTCAAGCCCGACCGCTGGCCGAGCGGCGAGCCCTACGACGATCTCGGCCCCAAGGGCGACCCTAATTCTCAGGGCAGTGGCACTGTCGCCTGGCTGGTCGCGCACCGCAACGAGCCGGCGACCAAGCCGCTCTACGAGCTGCTCTATGGCAAGCGTCCCGGCGAAGAACTCTATGACCTGCGCAAAGACCCGGACCAGATGCGCAACGTGGCCGGTGATCCCGCGTACGCCGGCGCGAAGCAGGAACTCGCGGCGCGCCTGATGGCGGTGCTGGAGAAGAGCAAGGACCCGCGGCTCACCGACGCCTTCGATAAACCGCCATACGTCACCGACACGGCGGCGCCCAAAAAAGCCAAGGGGAAGAAGAAACGATGAACATCCGGCGCGCGAGCTTGGCGGCTCTGCTGTGCGTTTTTCCAATGTTTGGAAATTCGCAGGCCGTAGAGTTCCAATCCTTGGAAAAAACCTGCGCTGCCTCCAAGCCCAATATCATCGTCATCTTCACCGATGACCACGGCTACGCTGACTTGGGCTGCATGGGTATCATGAAAGACGTGAAGACGCCGCACATTGATGCGCTCGCCGCGGCCGGCGTACGCATGACCGCCGGCTATGTGACCGCGCCGCAGTGCTCGCCATCACGATGCGGACTGATCAGCGGTCAATATCAGACCCGCTTTGGTATGGAGGCCAATGGCTACTTAACCGGCGACGTGTTCAAACGGTTCCAGTCGTTGAAGACATTGCCGAAGCGGCTCGAGGAGGCGGGCTATGCCACCGGCATGGCCGGGAAATCGCATCTAGGTTCAGACGACAGCGCCGAGTTGGTGAAACTGGGTTTCGACAAGGCGTTTTTCAAGCACAGCAATGCGCCGGGCCATTGGAACATGGATCTGACGGGCAAGGACATCGCTCCGCAAGAGCAACGGGGCGGCGGTTATCACCTGGAGATGATTGCCGACTTTGCTTGCACGTTCATCCATCGTTTCAAGGACCAGCCATTCTTTTTTTATCTGGCCTTCCGCGGGCCGCACGTGCCGCTGGATGCGCCCCCAAAATACACGGATCGGTTTCCCGGCCCGATGCCGGAGGAGCGGCGCAAGGCGCTAGGATCCATCGCCTGCATTGACGACGGCATCGGCAAGATCATGGAGACGCTGCGAAAAAACGGGCGGGAGGAAAATACCCTCATCTTTGTCATCAGCGATAACGGCGCTCCGCTGAAGACGCTGCCGCACGAATTTGTGACCAGCAGCGACGGTCTGAAAACGCTGAAACCGAACACCCCCAGCGGCTGGGGAAGCTGGGACGGTTCGCTCAACGACCCGATGAACGGCGAAAAGGGTATGTTGACCGAGGGCGGCATCCGCACACCATTTGTGGTGAGTTGGAAGGGAACCATTCCGGGTGGACAAGTCTATACCAACCCGGTCATCTCGCTCGACGTGGCGGCCACGGCCAATGCTCTGGCGGGCTTGCCGGACGACCCGGCTCTCGACGGCGTGAACCTGATGCCGTATCTGACCGGAAAGAACCCGGGCGCGCCCCACGCCGCCCTCTACTGGCGATGGTGCGGGCAATACGCCATGCGCAAGGGCGACTGGAAATATCTGACCAGCGGCGACCGCCAATATCTGTTCAATTTGGCGACCGATCCCGAAGAGAAGCACAACCTGTGGTCGCAGCAACCTGACTTGGGGCGCAAGCTCCGGGCGCAATTGGAGCAATGGAGCCAGACTTTGATCCCGCCGGGAATCGGCCCTGTCGAGATGACCAAGCCAGCCCAAAGATATTATGACTTCTATCTGGACGGAAAACGGGCGACAGCGCCTGCGGTCGATGATGGGCCTAGCCCTGCGCCAAAACGCAAAGGCAAGGCCAAGGGGAAAGCCCCGGTGCGCGCCGCTAGCGCCGACGAATGAACTCTCATCCCCACAACACAAGCGGCCAACCATGAACAAATACACCCTCCTTACAGTCCTGCTGCTTGCACCGCTGTCCGCGCTGCACGCAGCCGACGCGCCAGCGAAGCCCAACATCATCTTCATCCTCGCCGACGACCTTGCGCAGGGCGACCTCGGGTGTTACGGGCAGAAGCTCATCAAGACGCCGAACCTCGATCGCATGGCCGCGGAGGGCACGCGCTACACGCAGGCGTACAGCGGAACCAGTGTGTGTGCACCGTCGCGCACGTCACTGCTGACCGGCTTGCACATGGGGCATGCGCCGGTCCGGAGCAATCGCGGGTTTCAAGTCGAAAACTCCCCGTTTGGCGGCGGTGAACTGCCGCTGCCGGCAACCACCCTCACGGTGGCGCAGTTGCTCAAGCAGCAGGGCTACGCGACCGCCTGCATGGGCAAGTGGGGGATGGGCCAATTCGATACCACCGGCAGTCCGTTGAAGAAAGGCTTCGACCATTTCTTCGGCTATAATTCCCAGGTCCACGCGCACAGTTATTTCCCCACCAACCTCTTTTGTGATGACCAGCGCGTTGAGCTGCCGGAAAATGCGAACGGCGCGAAGAAAACCTATGCGCAGAACCTGATCCAGAAAGACGTGCTTGGCTGGGTGCGCCGGCAGCAGGAGCGCCCGTTCTTCCTGTTCTATGCCGTCACCTTGCCGCACGGCCCCTGCGACATTGATGAACTCGGCGAGTATGCGCAGCGCGCAGGTTGGACGCCGCGGCAGCAGACCTATGCCGCGATGGTCTCCCGGCTCGACGCCGATGTGGGCGCGCTGCTCGCGTTGCTCAAGGAACTCAAACTAGACACCAGCACCCTCGTCATGCTCGCGGGTGACAACGGCTCGTCATTCAATGCGCAATCGGAGGTCGGCAAGTTCTTCGACCAGTCCATGGGCGGCAAGCTGCGCGGCTTCAAGCGGAGCATGTATGAAGGTGGCCTCCGGCAGGCTGCGCTCGCGCGCTGGCCCGGCGTCGTCCCGGCCGGCCGCGTCAGCGACGAGCCGTGGGCGTTCTGGGATTTCCTGCCGACCGCGGCCGAACTCACGGGCGCGAAGCTTCCCGCGGGTTTCCAGCCCGATGGCTATTCGCTGGTGTCGTTCCTCAAAGGCGGTTCCGCGCCCAAGCGCGACTACTTCTACTGGGAACTGCACGAAGGCACCACCGGCTCCATCCAAGGCCTCCGCTTAGGCGATTGGAAAGCCGTCAAGAACTTCACCGACGTACCGACGGAGCTATATGACTTGAGCAAAGATTCCGGCGAAACCACCAATCTCGCCGCGCAATATCCCGAGCTTGTGGCCAAGGCCGAAAAGCTGATGAGCAGCGCTCGTATGGACAACACGAATTTCCCGTGGCGGATGCGCTCCGAGGTCAAGACGGCTGCCGCCAAGGCCAAGAAGAAAGCGGCGGGGAAAAAACGCGCAGGCGAATGAATTGGACACTCATGAACGGAAATCAAACATGAATAAACGCACCCTTCTTGTTCTTGCCACCCTGCTGCTGGTGCCGCTGGCCGCGCTACCCGCCGCCGACGCGTCGGCGAAGCCCAACATCCTCTTCATCCTCGCCGATGATTTTGGCTGGCGGGATCTCGGCTGCTACGGCAGCACGTTCCACCGGACGCCGAACCTCGACAAGCTGGCCGCGCGCGGCGTGCGGTTCACGCAGGCCTACGCGGCGAACCCGCTTTGCTCGCCGACGCGCTCCAGCATTCTCACCGGCCTGTGGCCAGCGCGCACCGGCATCACCGCGCCGGCCTGTCATCTGCCGCAGGTGGTGCTGGAAAAGAAACTGTCGCCGGGCAATCCGAACACGCGCGTGCTCGTCGCCAACAGCGTCACGCGGCTGAAGACCGATTACGTCACGCTGCCCAAGGTGCTGCACGACGCCGGCTATCGCACGGGACATTTTGGCAAATGGCACTTGGGGCCGGAGCCCTATTCGCCGCTGCAGCACGGCTTCGACGTGGACTGGCCGCACTGGCCGGGGCCGGGACCGGCGGGCAGCTATGTGGCGCCGTGGAGATTCCCGGTGGCGCTGAAGGTGGAAGGCAAACCTGGCGAGCACATCGAGGACACGCTCTCCGCGCAGGTGGTGAAGTTCATCCGCGAGAACAAGGACCGCCCGTTCTACGCGAACTACTGGCAGTTCAGCGTTCACGCGCCCTTCGACGCGAAGGACGAACTTGTGGCGAAGTACCGCAAGCTGGCCGACCCGCAGAATCCGCAGCGCAACCCGGTCTATGCCGCGATGGTCGAGGGCCTCGATGACGGCGTCGGCCGTGTACTCGCCGCGCTCGATGAGTGCGGCCTCGCGGAGAAGACGATCATCGTGTTCTTCTCCGATAACGGTGGCGTGAGCTGGGGCGGGAAGGACGCGGACCGCGGTCACAAGAGCGCGCGGTTCCAGGCCGACATGAAGGTGCCGCCGACGAGCAATCTGCCGCTGCGCAATGGCAAGGCCAGCCTCTATGAAGGCGGTGTGCGCGAGCCCTGCCTCGTCGTCTGGCCCGGCGTCACCAAGCCCGGCACGGTCAACGATACGGTGATCCAAAGCATTGACTGGATGCCGACGCTGCTCGAAATGACCGGCGTGCAAAGTGGACATCACGCTCCGCGTGATGGGGCAGCAGGAGACCTCACGCGGAGCGTGAGGACTACTTTTGACGGAGTCAGCATTGTGCCTGCACTCAAGGGCGGCAAGCTGGAGCGCGAGGCCATCTTCACCCATTTCCCGCATGACACGCCCGCCAGCGGTCAGCATCCCGCGACGATCGTGCGCCGCGGCGACTGGAAACTGCACCGCCTCTTTGCCGGCAACGACGACGGCACCGACTTGCTCGAACTCTACAACCTGAAGGACGACATTGGCGAAACCAAGAACCTCGCCGCGGAAAAACCGGGACTCGTGCAAGAGTTGAACGCGCTCATCACCGGTTTCCTCAATGAGACCGAGGCCGTCATCCCGGTGCTGAATCCCGCGCTTAAGGGCGGCGCCGCCGCGCCGAAGGGTTGGCAGACCAGTGGCGACACGCAGTTCGTCGAGAAAGATGGCGCGCTCGTCATCACCTCCGCCGGCAAAGACCCGTGGCTTTCCACGCGCGACTTGCCGGCGAACAGCAAAGGCCCCTTCACCGTCAAGCTGCGCATCAAGAGCACTGGCAACGGCGCGGGCACGGTGTATTACACCGACAAGGCACGCGGCGGCTTCAACAAGGACCAGACCGTGAACTTCCCGCTTCAACACGATGGCGAGTTTCACGACTACGCAGTCAAAATCCCGGCGACGAAACTGACCGCCTTGCGCCTTGATCCCGGCAACGCACCCGGCGCAATCACCATCACCATCCTCGAACTGTGCGACGCCGCAGGCCAGTTGCTCAAGCACTGGCCCACCACCAAACCTTGAAATGATGAGCCTTCAACTGTTGCCTGTTTCCAAGGCTGGGAAAAAACAAGCTATGGGGTTCCACTGTTTGGAAAGGACCGAGGACTACAAATGAAGAAAAACGTTTTGTTCGCAAGTCTGGCGCTGGCGGCGTTGCTGTGCAGCCCTTGCCGCGCCGCCGAGAGCGACGAGGTGTTGGTGCTCTCCTTCTTCCGCGATAATGGACAGGCGGGCATGTTCCTGGCTGTGAGCGAGGACGGGCTCCATTTTACACCGCTGAACAACGACCAGCCGGTGATGAAACCCGCGCCTTGGGAAGGGCAGCAGCTTACGCGCGATCCCTCGATCGTATTTCACGAGGGCACCTTCCACGCCGTCTGGACCACGAGTTGGAAAGGCAACTGCTTCGGCTATGCCGAGTCGAAGGACCTTGTCACTTGGTCGGCGCCGGTGCGGGTCGAGCCGTTCCCAGCCGTGCAGAAGCCGCGCAATACCTGGGCGCCGGAAATCTGCTGGGATCCGCTACAAAAGAATTTCATGATCTTCTGGAGCAGCACGGTCGGCCCGCTGGGGCATCAAAGCTTCGTCACGCGCACCGCGGACGGAAAAAAGTTTTCCGAGGCCCAGCTGTTTCTCGACCAGAAGTTTAGTTGCATCGATGGCATGGTGGCGCTGGACGAGGGCGCGACGCCAGCGCGCTGGGTGCTGGTCTACAAGAACGAAGAGAAGATCGAGAAGGGCGGCAAGAATCTGCGCCTCGCCACAGCTCCAACGGATTTATCGAAGCCGTGGAGGGATGAGGCCCAGCCGATCGTTGGCCCCGGGTCCCGCGTGCGCCCCAAGGAAATGGCGGAAGGACCGTCGCTGTTGAAGTGGCGGGGCCAGTGGTTCCTCTACTGGGACGCTTTTGCCAACAAGCACTACTCGCTGGCCAGCTCCGGCGATCTGAAAACCTGGACCGACCGCACCGCCGAGTTGCAAATGCCGCCGCACCCGCGCCACGGCACGGTGTTCCGCGCCCCACGCGCGGCGGTCGGCTGGCTGGTGAAAGCCGCCACCGATAAAGCGCCATGAATTCTTCATCAAAGGAAAGCCCTATGAAAAACCGGATCCTGATCGCCGCCGGCCTGTTTCTGCTCTGTACCCTTGCCCGGGCGGCGGAAAAACCGAACGTCCTGCTCATCTACACCGACGACCACGGCTGGGCCGACCTCGGGGCGCAGGGCGTGGACAAGGACATCCGCACGCCCAACCTTGACCAGATGGCGCGCGAAGGCGTGGTCTTCAAGCGCGGCTATGTGACCGCGCCGCAGTGCGTGCCCTCGCGCGCCGGTGTGCTCACAGGCCGCTATCAACAGAAGTTCGGCGTCGAGGACAACGGCAAGGGACCGCTGCCGCTTGCGGAGAAAACGATCGCGGAGCGGCTGAAACCGGCGGGCTATGTCACGGGCATGTCCGGCAAATGGCACCTCGATATCGGCGGCGAAAAGGGCAAAGGGAAGACGCTGCGCGTCAACAAGGAACACATGCCGCACGCGCAGGGCTTCGACGAATACTTTCGTGGCGAGTTGCGCCAGTTTTATGCCTCGCACGATTTGCAGGGCCGTCCTTTCCCGGATGCGCCGCACCTGGTCAGCGACGAGCGCTTCCGCGTCTTGGTGCAGACCGACGGCGCACTGTCGTTTCTGAAGCGGCGCGCGGCCCAGCCGGGGCAGCCGTGGTTCCTCTACCTCGCCTGGTTCGCGCCGCACACGCCGCTGGAGTCGCCGGAACCCTGGTTCTCACAAACCTCCACGAGCCTGCCGCTCCAGCGCCGGCAGGCGCTCGCGATGATCGCCGCGATGGATGAGGGCCTCGGCCGTATCCGCGCGCAGCTCAAGGCGATGGGCGCGGAGAAAAATACGCTCATTTTCTTTATCGGCGACAATGGCGCGCCGCTCGGCAAGGTGTGGGACGGCTCCCTCAACCTGCCGATGAAAGGCCAGAAGGGGATGTTGAGCGAGGGCGGCATCCGCACGCCGTTCGTCGCCGCGTGGCCGGGCACGTGGCCGGCCGGCACAACCTATGACCATCCCGTCATCAGCCTCGACGTGGCCGCCACGGCGGTCGCGCTCGCGGGCCATCCGCACGACAACCTCGATGGCGTGAACCTGATGCCCTTCGTCACCGGGCAGAACAAGGGCGCGCCGCACGAGACGCTCTACTGGCGCTGGTCCTCGCAGGCCGCCATCCAGGAATTTCCGTGGAAGCTGATCCAGCTTGGCGAGCGCGAGCATCTGCTCTTCGATGTGACCACGCCGGAGGGCGAGAACATCGCGCGCAACCTCTACAAAAAGAAACCCGAGATCGCGGCGCGGCTTCAGGCCAAGCTCAACGCGTGGTGCGCCACGCTCCAGCCGCCCGGCTTCAACGACAAGTTCGACGCACATCACGAGGGGCTGTTCGCCGAGCACGACCTCATCGAGAAATCCGAGCCGCCGGCGGGCGCTGCCAAGGCCGCGGCCGAAGGCACCATCCAAGGCTGGCTCTGCCGCAACGGCACGCTCGCCGTGAAGGAGGGCGCGCTGGTCATCGCGCCCGACGCAAGCCCTGCCGCGAACGCCCGGCCCTTCATCGCCAACAGCGGCCTCGATCTGCAAGGCCCCCTCACCGCGACGCTGCGTCTGCGCGCCCAGCAGGGCGGCCAGGCGACGTTGACCTGGCGTACGAAACAGCAACCGGAGTTTATCCCCGCCAACTCCGTGACCTTCGACTGGCCCACCGGCGTCGCATGGCGGGAGGTCAAGGTGGCCGTGCCCGTGCAGGGCCGCCTCATCCACGTACGGCTCACACCCGCCAAGGGCAGCGCGGGCCTTGCCGTCCAGGCGATTGAGCTCTGCGGGCAAGGCGGCCCGCCGCAAAGCTGGACTTTTGGAAACACGCCCTGAGTTGAGCGCGGTGGGCCGCGCGGTTCCGCGGCGGTTCAATTTATTTCATGGCATGGGAAAAAGCTTGTGGGCACCTGCTGCGGGCCTAGAATGACCGCCAAGAATTTCAGCATCCCGCGCGGGTCGCGGGATGCTGCTGGATGGGAAACTGCGGACCAACTCAAATGGGCTTTGCCCTCCATATGGGAATGGAACTTCGAGAGATCGCTGGCAGGCTTGTGGTCCTGACCTTGGCGGTCTTACCCTGCTTGGCGGCCGCGGACTCCTCGGAGGGCAAGGCCACCAACGCTTGGGACCATTACCAGGTCATTGTTGACAAGAATCCTTTTGGCCGGCTGGGCCCCGGGCCCGTAGAGGTGACCCCCGATTTCGCAAAGAACATGCGCTTGTGCATGCTGTCCCAGATTCCCGACACCACCAAGCCCGGTCGGTTTCAGGTGTGTGCGGGTTTTGTTGGGCCGGCTATCACCAATCAATTCACCCTGCGGGAAGGCGAACTGACCGAGGATGGCTTCTCCCTGGAAGACGTCAATTACGCCGAGCAATCCGTCAAGCTGCGCAAGGGCACCGAGACGGCCGTGTTTACGGTGCAGGGCCTGCCTGTGCCTTCCAATACGCTGATGCGCACGCAGCAGATGCTGGGCTATGCGCCGCAACTGCCACCGGATGCGTGGAAAATCTATCACGAGGCCACCCGCAGGTCTTCGGGGGAACTCATACCGGCCCATGTGCATTTGCCGGGCGCCCCAGAGGGCTCCAGCAACAGGACCTATCTCTCCGATGATCAGGTGACGGAATTCCGCAGGCTGCGCGCGCAAAACCCGCAGCCCAACCTGCCTTTCCCTCGATAGTCTCTCGGAGGCGAAAATCTGCGGTCAGCTGCGTGAATCTGCGTCTAACTGTCTTTCAGGCAGGGGCAAGTTGTTGGGCGGCACAATAGGACGGTGGCTGCCGCGTTTGATGCCTGTCGGCAGAGTTGGGCGGAAAAGGAAAACCCATGAGAACGATGTGGCGTCACAAGATCCTGACGTTGGTTGGTCTGTTGACGGTCGCCGCGGCGGGGCAGGTCGCCGCGGCGGAGAAGCCGAACATCCTCTATATCCTCGCCGATGATCTGGGGTATGCCGACACCGGGTTCAACGGCTCCAAGGAAATCCAGACACCGCACCTCGACAAGCTGGCCCACGCCGGCGCGATCCTGAAATCGTTCTACGTCCAACCGGTCTGCTCGCCGACGCGCGCGGCCTTGATGACGGGCCGCTACGCCGTGCGCACCGGTGTCTATACCATCGTGCGGCCGAATGCGCCGTGGGGGCTGAAGCTGGAGGAGCGGACGCTGGCGCAGGCGTTGCGCGAGGCGGGCTATGCCACCGCGATCACCGGCAAGTGGCACCTCGGCGAGTTCCAGCCAGCCTACCGCCCGACGCAACGCGGCTTCGATCACCAGTACGGGCTGTGGTTCGGTATGATCGATTACTTCACCCATAAGCGCGATGAGCAGTTGGATTGGCATCGTGACGACCAGCCATGTCGCGACGAGGGCTACTCCACACACCTCATCGCGAAGGAAGCGTGCCGGTTGATCCGCGAGTCGCCGGCGGGCAAGCCGCTATTCCTCTATCTGCCGTTTAATGCCGTCCACGGCCCGTTTCAGGTGCCGGAGAACTATCTCAAGCCCTACGGCCAGCTCTCGGGTACGCGCCGCACCTACGCGGGCATGGTCACGGCGATGGACGAGGCGGTCGGGCAGGTGCTCGCCGCGCTCGACGAGAAAAAAATCCGCGACAACACGCTCATCCTTTTCTCCAGCGACAACGGCGGGCCCAGTCCCGGCAAGGTCACGTCCAACGGTCCGTTGCGCGCGGGCAAGGGCACGCTCTTTGAGGGCGGCGTCCGCGTGTGCGCCTTCGCCCACTGGCCGGGTCACATCCCCGTCGGGGTCATCAACGAGCCGCTGCACGCGGTGGACTGGTATCCGACGCTGGTGAAACTGGCGGGCGGCTCGCTCGACCAGAAACTGCCGCCCGATGGTCTCGATATCTGGCCGGTGCTCACGCAGGGCGCGAAGTCACCGCACGATTCCCTGCTGCTCTGTGGCACGGTGCCCGGGCGCGTGGCTCTCCGCGCGGGCGATTGGAAGCTGCTCATCGGCGCGACCGACAAGGGTGGCGAGGAAGCCGGCGAGGCGGGTGCCGCCAAAGGCGTCTCGCTCTATAATCTCGCCAACGATCTCGGCGAGACCCGCGATCTGGCCGCCCAGCAGCCAGACAAGGTCAAGGAACTGCGTGCCAAGCTCGATACGTGGCTGAAGCATGCCGTCCCGCCCGGCGGCGAGGGACTTGACACTCCGCGGAAGAAGAAAAAGAAATGACCCAGCATGATGGAGGCCCGATATGACCATGATCCGCCAGACTGTGTTTGCCCTGCTGTTTGCGTGTGGTGTTGGGGTTTGTGCCGCGGAGAAGCCGAACATCCTGTTCATCCTCTCCGATGACCACAGCTACCCGTTCATCCACTGCTACGGGCGCGAGGAAATGAAGACGCCGAACCTCGACCGCTTCGCCGCCGAGGGCATCATGTTCCGCCGCATGTTCACCGGCGCGCCGCAGTGCGTGCCCTCGCGCGCCTGTTTCATGACCGGCCGCTCGGCGGTGGCGTGCCGCATGACGCGCTTCTCCGCGCCGCTGCCGCGCGACGAGATCACCTTCCCGGAAGTCCTCCGCAAGGAAGGCGGCTACTTCGTCGGCTGCTGCGGCCGCACCTATCACCTCGATGGCTCCGGCCGCGGCCCGGAGGCTTCGACGAAGGTGTTCGATGAGCATCATCTGGTCACCTTCAAGGACCGCTTCGACTATGTGGATGCGTCCGGCCAGGACAAGGTGCCGGAGAAAATGAAGGAGTTCTTCGACCAGCGGCCGAAGGACAAGCCGTACTTTCTCTGGGTCGGCTTCAGCGATCCGCACCATCCGTGGAACTCCGGCAAGAATCCGCCCGATCCCGCGAAGTTGAAGGTGCCGGGTTTCCTGCCCGACCTGCCGGGAGTGCGCGCCGACCTCGCGCGCTACGAGGGTGAGATCGAGCACGCCGACGGTGACTTCCAGCGCGTACTCGATATCGTCAAGGAGCGCGCCGGCCTCGAGAACACGCTCGTCATTTTCATGGGCGATAATGGCATGGCGTTCCCCAGCGGCAAGGGCGCGCTGCACGATCCCGGGTTGAACGTGCCGCTGATCCTGTGGTGGCCCGGCATGATCAAGCCGGGCGGCGACTCGAGCGCGCTCATCTCCGGCGAGGACCTCGGCCCGACGTGCATCGAGGCCGCCGGCCTCAAGGCGCCCGCGCGCATGAGCGGCGTGAGCTTCCTGCCGCTGCTCAAGGGCGCGGCGTTTCCCGGCGAGCGCAAATACATCTTTGCCGAACGCGGCCCGCACGGCGGCGCCACCTTCGACGAGCACACCTCGGCGAACGCCGTGGACTACAGCCGCTGCATCCGCAGCTCAAAACATAAGCTGATCTATAACGTCACGCCGAACCTGCGCTATGCGCCGGTGGATAGCACCGGCGATCCCAGTTGGAAGGAGATCACCCAGGCCCACGAGGCCCAGCAGCTCGCCTCCGAGTTCGAGAAGCTGTGGTTCACCAGCCCACGCGCCGTCTACGAGCTGTATGACCTCGAAAAAGATCCCAACGAACTGAACAACCTCTACGGCCAGCCGGGGCTCGAAGACGTGACGCGCGAACTGAAGACCGTGATGCAGGAGAAGATGATCCTCGACTGCGACTACCTGCCGCTGCCGCTCGGCAGTGGCCCCAAAAAGGCGCAGGGCAAAGCCAAAGCCGGGTCGGACTCCGGCCGCGCCGGGCTGTTCGGCAAGCTCGACACCAATCACGATGGCCGGCTCGACAAGGCCGAGTTCTCGGTGAAGCGCGACCCCGCCGATGCCACCGCTTGGTTCGCCGCCCGCGATACCGACAAGGACGGCTTCATCAGCAAAGAAGAATTCATCAGCAATTCCGTGCCGAACCCGCCCCTCACCAAAGCAAAGTAAGCGTCGGGCCGCCCAACCAGCGATTCGTTTTCCAAGCATTGGAAACCGGAGCCCGTCTTTTTCCAAGGATTGGAAAAGGTTCAGATTGGAAAAATCATTGTCGGCAGAATGATTCAGGAAATGATTCTGCTGACAAATGGTTCTGCCATTTCTTTTGAGCCTTTGGACGGACGATGGTGACGAACAAAGTCGGAGGGGAGGGCGGGCGCGCCTGCGGTGAGCTTGCCAGCCCTGAGCTTGTCGAAGGAGTCGAATCCGCCTTGCCCGCCGCCAGACAACCCAACCCGCAGCGGGCGGCGGTGGCCTGTATCACAACGTTGGCCCAAACTCAACGGGGCGGGCTTTATCGCCCCGCGGGTAGAGTTTCATGGACAAAATGGACAGGATAGACAACCCGGACGTCCATACAGTCCATGGCGTCCATGAATTGAACTTTGATGCTGGAATGCGGAGCCAAGGCGGCGGCCGTGGTGGCGGTCAAGGCTGGAGCAGCGGCGGGCCGGGGCAAGTTGTTGGGTGGGCACAATAGGGCGGGGCTTGCCGCGTTTGATGTCTGTCGGTGGTGTTGGGCGGGAAAGGAAACTCATGAGAATAATGACGTGGCACAAAGTTCTGCTGTTGGTTGGTGCGGTGGCCGTTTTCTTGTCGGCCCGGGCTGGGGCGGCTGAGAAGCTCAACCCACCGCAGAAAGTAAACATCTTGTTCGTCATCGCCGACGATGCCTCGCACTTCGGCGCGTCGGGCTGTTCGTGGGTGAAGACGCCGCACATCGACCGGCTCGCGCAGCGCGGGATCGTCTTCGACAGCGCCTACACGCCGACCGCCAAGTGCGCGCCGTCGCGCGCGGCGATCCTGACCGGGCGCAATCCGTGGCAGCTCGAGGAGGCCGGCAATCATCAGGCTATTTTCCCGCCGAAGCTCAAGGTGTTCACCGAGGCCATGGCTGCAGCCGGGCTCAACGTGGGTGCGACGGGCAAGTTCTGGGGGCCGGGCCTCGCGTTGACGGCCGACGGCCAGCCCCGCACCTGGGGACTGCAGACCCCGGCGGGCAAAAAGAAACAGGGCGGCGGCTTCGCGGCATTCCTTCAGGCGCGCGACAAAGCCAAACCATTCTTCTTCTGGTACGGCAGCCACAATCCGCATCGTCCCTATAAGCTGGGCGCCGGGCTCGCCGCGGGCAAGCAGACTGCCGAGGTGACGCACGTTCCGGGCTGCTGGCCGGATAACGAGGTGGTGCGCGGCGATATGCTCGACTACGCGACCGAGGTCGAGGCGTTCGATGCCGAGGTCGGCGAGTGCCTCCGCGCACTGGAGGCGGCGGGCCTGGCGGAGAACACGCTGATCATCGTCACCTCCGATAACGGCATGCCGTTCCCGCGCTCGAAGGGCCACACCTACGACATCGCCAACCACATGCCGTTCGTCGCCTGCTGGCCGCACGGCATCCAGAAACCGGGCACGCACTGCGGCGAATTCATCAGCTTCATTGACCTCGCGCCGACGTTCTTCGAACTGCTTGGCGTCGCTGCGGAGAAGACCGGCATGGCGTCCATCACCGGGCGCAGCTTCACGGACCTGCTGCGCGGGAAGCCAGAGCACGACCGCTCCTTCGTTATCGTCGGCCGCGAGCGCACCGACGTGCGCGCGCGGCCCGGTACCGAGGCGGGGCTCGGCTACCCCTCGCGCGCCATCCGCGAGGGCCAACTCTACTACATCCACAACTTCGCGCCCGACCGCTGGCCCTGCGGCAATCCCGAACTCGATCTGCTGGACACCGACAAGGGGCCGACGAAAAAGCTGATCGAGGACCTGAAGCCGGGCAACCGCTACTGGGAATTGAGCTTCGGCAAGCGTCCCGCCGAGGAACTGTTCGATCTCGCGGCCGATCCCGATTGTCTGAAGAACCTCGCCACCGACGCCGCCTACCGCGACAAGCTGACCGCACTGCGCGAAAAACTTTTCGCCGAACTCAAGCGGCAGAACGATCCGCGCATCCTCGGGCAGGGCGATGTCTTCGATCGGTACCCGACGGCAAAAGGAAAGAAGCCATAAGGAGAACCCCATGCGCCCTGTCGTGTCCATCATGGCCCTGATGTTGGCAGCGCCGGCGGCGCTGTGCGCCGCCGACTTCGCTGTCCAACGCGAGCAGGTGCTGGCCCTCGGCAGCCTCACCAATCCGCCCGCTCTCCATGCGGCGGGAGGCTTTGCGAAGGATGGCGGTGTGCGGGCGATATTCTTCGAGGCCCTGCCGTGGAAGGGCAAGCCGACGCGCGTGTTTGCGTGGCTCGGCCTGCCGGAGCAGAGCAAGGGCAAGGTGCCCGGCGTCGTGCTGGTGCATGGCGGTGGCGGTACGGCGTTCAAGGAGTGGGTGCAGAAGTGGAACCAGCGCGGGTACGCCGCGATCAGCATCGCCGTCGAGGGGCAGACCTCCGAGCCCGGGGCGAAGAAATCCAGCGGCCGCCAAGGCTGGAAGCGGCATAACTGGCCCGGGCCGGAGCGCGCCGGCATCTACGCCGACTCCGCCGAGCCGCTGACCGAGCAGTGGATGTATCACGCGGTGGCCGACACGGTGCTCGCGAACTCATTGCTGCGCTCGCTGCCGGAGATCGATGCCGCGAAGGTCGGCCTGATGGGCATCTCGTGGGGCGGCGTCATCACCAGCACCGTCATCGGCATTGATCCGCGGTTCGCTTTCGCGATCCCCACCTACGGCTGCGGGCATCTGTTCGATGCCGATAATCAATATGGCCGCGCCTTGGGCAGCAACGCGCTCTATTGCGAGGTGTGGGATCCGATGGTTCGTATGGCGCGCGCCAAGATGCCGGTGATGTGGTTCTCGTGGCCGGAGGACGCCCACTTCCCGCTCGACTGCCAGGCGGCGTGCTATCGTGCCGCGCCCGGCCCGCACATGCTCGCGCTCATTCCCGGCCTGAGCCACGGTCACGGCTCCGCTTACAACCCGCCGGACAGCTATGCCTTTGCCGAGGCCATCGTGCGCGACGGCAAACCGTGGTGCGTGCAAAGCAGCGCGCAGCAAGTTCGCGGCGCCGTGAGCGTGGAGTTCAGCGCCACCAGGCCGCTGGAGCGCGCCGTGCTGATCTCCACCACGGGCACGGGCTTCACCGGTCAGCGCAAATGGCTTGAGGCGCCGGCGCGGCTGGAACAGCGCGGTGCCACCTGGCGCGTCACGGCGACGCTGCCGGCGGGAACCACGGCTTGGTTTGTGAACGTGCGCAGTGCTACTCTCGCGGCCAGCTCCGACTATCAAACGGTCAAATGACATGAACCGCGCTCTCGCCTGTTGTGCTGTTGGGCTGCTGGCGCCGCTGGCCGCGCTCGGCGCCGCCGATGCGCCGCCGCCGGCCGCGAAACCCAACATCGTGATCTTTCACTGCCACGACCTGGGGCAGTACCTGCACTGCTACGGGGTGCCGACTGTGCAGACGCCCAACCTCGACAAGTTTGCAGAGCAGGGCGTGCGCTTTGCCCGGTCGTTTTGCACGCAGCCGGGTTGCAGCCCGTCGCGCGCGTCGCTGTTCACGGGTCGCTATCCACACAACAACGGCGTGATGGGGCTGACCCACGCCAACTTTGCGTGGGACCTGCGCCCGGAAGAGAAGCATCTGGCCCAGTTCCTCAAGGAGGCCGGCTACGCCACGGTCGCCATCGGGCACATCCACGAGACCCGTTCCGGTCCGCAGCGCTGCGGTTATGAGAAATTTATCAACCAAGGCAAGGCGGCTGCGGGTACGACCGCCGCCATCGCGGAGCTAAAGCGGCTTGCCGCGGGTGGCCAGCCGTTCTACCTCTATGCCGGGTTCATCGAGCCGCACCGGCTGCCCTATCCCAAGGCGTCCGGTCAGCCGGCCGGCGAACACGGTTTCCCCGGCCCGCATCTCCAGCCCGACAGCGCGCTCGGCGTGGCCGTGCCCGGCTATCTGCGCGACACGCCCGGCACGCGCGAGGAACTCGCGGGACTGCAGGGCGCGGTGCGGCATGTGGACGAGCAGTTCGGACGCTGGGTGCAGGCCCTCCGGGATCTGGGACTGGAAACCAACACGCTGCTGATCGCCACCACCGATCACGGCGTGGCGATGCCGCGCGCCAAGTGCAGCCTCTATGAGCCCGGCCTGCAGATCGCGCTGTTGCTGCGCCACGCGGGACGCGCGGGCTGGCGCGGCGGCGCCGTGCATAGCGAGATGGTCTCGAACATCGATGTGTTGCCGAGCATCCTCGAACTGGTGGGCCTGCCCATCCCCGCCAACGTACAGGGCCGGTCGTTTGCGTCGCTGCTGGATGGGCGCGCCTACACGCCCAACGCCGCGATCTTCGGGGAGCTGACCTATCATAACTATTACGATCCGCAGCGCAGCATCCGCACGGAAACGCACAAGCTGCTGGCCAACTTCTCGACCGCGCCGGCCTTTCAGGATCCATCGCAGCAGTGGCGGCCCAAGTCCGACACGCTTGTGCCGGCGAACCCGGCCTCGGCCCACCATCCGCACCTGGAGCTTTATGACCTGGCGAAGGATCCGTTTGAGCAGACGGACCTCGCCGGGAAAGAGGAATGCGCAGCGCTCCGCGACGAGCTCGCACGGCGACTCTATCAGCACATGGTGGCGACCGATGACCCGCTGTTGAGCGGCGCGGTCACCTCGCCACAGCACGAGACGACGCTGAAGCTGTTGCGCGGTGCTTCCCCTGCCGGACAAGCCGGCAGGGGCCTTTGAAAGCCCTGGAAAGGTAACCATGAAGAGAATACTGATGTTGGCTGGTGCGGTGTTATGGCTGGCGTCGCTGGGAGCGACGGCGGCGGAGCTGAAACTCGCCGCGGTGTTTTCCGATCACATGGTGCTGCAACGCGACAAGGCCGTGCCCGTCTGGGGCTGGGCCGATCCGGGTGCGAGCGTGACCGTGGAGTTTGCCGGCCAGAAGAAGACCGCGACCGCCGATGCTGGCGGCAAGTGGCTGGTGAAACTCGATCCGCTGGAAGCCTGCGCTGACCCGCGCTCGCTTTGCGTTTCAACCATCAACCATCCGCCATTAACCATTTCCGATGTGCTTGTCGGCGAAGTCTGGCTTGGCTCCGGCCAGTCGAACATGGCGATGACGGTCAATCGCGCGAAGGACTTCGAGAAAGAAAAAGCCGCGGCCTCGTTGCCGCTGATCCGTATGTTCAAGGAGGAGTCCAAGGCCGCCGCGACGGCGCAGTCCGATGGCAGCGGCAAGTGGACGGTGTGCTCGGCGGAAACGGTGGGCGGCTATTCGGCCACGCTCTACTTTTTCGGTCGCGAAGTGCAGCGCGAATTGAAGGTGCCGGTGGGGTTGATCAATTCGTCCGTCGGCGGCACGCCGATCGAGTCGTGGATTGCGGGCGAGGCGCAGGCCAACGCGCCGGAGCTGAAGAACTTCGTCGCGGGGCAGGCCAGGGCCAAGGGGTCTGTGGATGAGGCGAAGCTGAAGGCTGACCACGAGCAGGCGCTCGCCCGTTGGAAGACGCTGTCCGCGAAAGCCAAGAAAGAAGGCAAGGCGGCGCCGCGGAAACCGAAAGATCCGGTGGAGCTCCTGAAGCGCAAGGGCAATGTCGGCGGTCTGTTCAACGGCAAGATTGCGCCGCTGATTCCGTATGCGCTGCGCGGCGCGGTCTGGTATCAGGGTGAGGCCAACTCGCATCCCGGCAAGGGCCCCTTCTACCAATATCACCTGCCGCTCCTCGTCAGCGACTGGCGCGCGCGCTGGGGCGAGGAATTCCCCTTCGCGTGGGTGCAACTGCCGAACTTCAGCCGCGAGGGCGACGGCTGGTCGCTCGTGCGCGAGGCGATGCTCAAAACGCTGCGCCTGCCCAAGGCCGGCATGGCGATCACCGTGGACATCGGCGATCCGGGCAACATTCATCCCGCGAACAAACAGGAAGTTGGCCGCCGCCTCTCGCTGTGGGCGCTCGGTACGGTCTATGGCCGGAAAGTTCCCGCGATCTTCGGCCCGCTGCCCGCCGGCCAAGAAATTCGCGGCAATGAAATCGCCGTCGCGTTCACGCATACCGAAGGCGGACTGGTCGCCAAGGATGGCGAGGTGAAAGGCTTCGCCGTCGCGGGTGCGGACAAACAGTGGAAGCCCGCGCAGGCGAAGATCGCCGGCGACAAGGTCATCGTCTCCAGCGCCGAGGTCACCAAGCCCGTCGCGGTGCGTTATGCCTGGGCTGCGAACCCGGTGTGCAACTTGTATAACGGCGCGGGCCTGCCCGCCTCGCCGTTCCGTACCGACGACTGGCCCGTGAACGAAGCCGAAAAATGATGGCGGGTGATTTTCCAGGGCTTGGAAACGCGCAGCGCTGGTTTTTCCAAGCATTGGAAACTTTCGACGTGGGTTTTTCCAAGGCTTGGAAAAGCGACGAAGATTTTTTCCAAGGCCTGGAAAAATAACCGGAAAGTTTTCCAAGCCTTGGAAAACCATAGAGAGGTAACCATGAAAAGAATACTGATGCTGGTGTGCGCGGCTGTGTGGGCGGCGCTGGGTAACGTGTACGCGGCGGAGGCGCCGCGGCCGAATATCATTCTCGTCATGCCCGACGACGTGGGTTACGGTGACTATGCCTGTCTGGGCAATCCCATCATGCGCACACCCGTCGTGGATGCCTTCAAAAAGGAAGCCCTGCTGTTCACGCAATTTCATGTCAGTCCGACCTGCTCGCCGTGCCGCTCGGCGTTGATGAGCGGCCGGCATGAGTTCAAAAATGGCGTGACGCACACCATTCTGGAACGCGAGCGCATGAGTTTGAAGACATTCACGTTGCCGCAAATGTTGAAGACGGTCGGCTACACCTCGGGCATCTTTGGCAAGTGGCATCTCGGCGACGAGGAGGCGTATCGGCCGGAGAGCCGCGGATTTGACGAGGTGTATATCCACGGCGGGGGCGGCATCGGGCAGACGTATCCGGGTTCCTGCGGCGACGCGCCCGGCAATACGAACATTGACCCGGCGCTCTGGCACAACGGCAAGTTCGAGAAGACCAAGGGCTACAGCACCGACTTGTTCTTCGCGCAGGCGATCAAATGGATGGACGCGAAGCGCGCAGCCAGGCAACCCTTCTTCGCCTACATCCCGCTCAATGCCGCGCATGGCCCGCACGTGGTGCCGACGGAATACTATCAGCAATATCTTGGCAAACCCGGCGTCAGCGAGGACACAGCGAAGTTCTGCGGGATGGTCGAGAACATTGACACCAATTTCGGCGTGCTGCTCGGGAAGCTCAAAGAGTGGGGCATCGCGGACAATACCCTGGTCATCTACATTGGCGGCGACAACGGCGGCACGGCGTGCGTGAAGATTTTCAATGCCGGCATGAAGGGTGGCAAAGGAACGCCGTATCAGGGCGGCACGCGGGCGGCCGCATTCTTCCGCTGGCCCGCTGGCGGCATCCCCGCCGGTGCGGAGTGCGATGCCCTTAGCGCCCATCTCGACCTGTATCCAACACTGGCGCAACTCACGGGCGCGACGCTGTCCGACGAAGTGAAGCAACAGGTCGAAGGCCTCAGCCTGTTGCCGGTGCTCAAAAATCCGAAGGCCGCGTGGGCCGAGCGTACACTCGTTCACCACGTCGGGCGCTGGACGCATGGCCGGGCGGCGGAATCGAAATACAAGAAGTGTGCGATCCAGAATTCCCGCTTCACGCTGGTGGACAACTCCGAGCTTTATGATCTCAAAGCCGATCCCGGCGAAACCAAGAACGTCATCGCCGGGCATCCCGAGGTGGTCGCCAGTCTTCGCGCGGTCTACGAAAAATGGTGGAGCGACGTGCAGCCGCTGCTGGTGAACGAAAACGTTGTCGCGCCAAAAATGAATCCGATGAAGGAGCTTTACTGGAAGCAATTCGGCGGCGGCCCGAACGCGGCGCTGCTCAAGCGCATGGACCCGGCCAAACCCGGCGATGGCGAGGAAGGCAAAGCGTCGCGCAAGGAGCGCCGGAAAAAGGCCGTCAAGTGAGCCGCCAATGGCAAAACAAAGAGCCCCAGAGCCGGATGAAATTCCAGGCATTGGAATCGTCATGTGCAACGTTATCCAACTATTGGAACTGATGGAGAACAGAAAGGAACAACCATGAAGAACATGCTCGCGATCCTCGCCGCCCTGTTGCTGATGCCACTGACTATGTTGCGCGCGGCGGAGGCGCCGCGGCCGAACATCATCTATGTGATGGCCGACGATCTCGGCTGGGGCGACTTCCAGTGCTACTTCGCGAAGGGCAAGGTGCCGACGCCGAACATCGATAAGCTGGCGCGCGAGGGCATGCGCTTCACCGATGCGCACACGGCCGCGGCGCTCTGCGCGCCGACGCGCTACACGGTGGCGACGGGCAATTATACGTGGCGCGGCCGCCTGCCGGGCGGCACGTGGGGCTGGAACCAGCCGCAGCAATTCATGCCGGGCCAGAAGACGGTCGGCCACCTGCTGCAGGAAGCGGGCTACCGCACGAGCCTGTTCGGCAAGCTGCACTACGGCGGCACATTCGAGAAGAATGACGCAGGCCATGCGGACTTCACCAAGCCGATGAAGGTCGGGCCGCGCGAGTGGGGCTTCACCTATTCCTATGTGTTGCTCGGCGGGCATCAGGCGCCGCCCTATTGCTTCATCGAGAACAACCGCGTCGATGGCGATGGCGCGAAGGTCACGGAACTCAAGGCTGGGCCGCTCAATGGCGGCGCGATTCCCGTGGCCGGGCCGGGGTTGCCGGATTGGGACAGCCGGCAGGTGGGGCAGAAGCTGGTCGAGAAGGTGATCGCGTTCATCGACTCCGACAAGGACAAGCCATTCTATGTCCATCTTTCTACCGATGGTGCACACACTCCCTACACGCCGCCCGACACGCTGCTGGGCGAGCCGGTCAAGGGCGTGACGAAGATGTCGCCGAAGACGGACATGGACTATGAGGTGGATGTCGTCGTCGGCAAACTCGTCGAGGCGCTCACCAAGCGCAATCTGCTGGAGAAGACGCTGATCATCGTCACCAGCGACAACGGCGGCATCCCGGCCGATCGCGAGACGTTCGGACACGACGCGGTGGGCGGCTTGCGCGGCTCGAAATCCTACATCTGGGAAGGCGGCCACCGCGTGCCGTTCGTCGCGCATTGGAAGGGACACGTGCCTGCGGGCGAAGTGCGCAACCAGCTCGTGGGCACGCTCGATATCGTGCCGACGTTTGTCGAGCTGGCCGGCGGCAAGTTCGAGGCCGACCAGATGCTCGACGGCGTCAGCCTCGCGCCCGTACTGCTCGGCAAGCGCGGTGACGACAAGCCTGTCCGCGAAACGCTGCTGATCCAGAGCAGCCCCGGCCGCGACGCATTCAGCGAGGGGATCGACAAGGAAGGGAAGTCCATGGCTGGGAAGGCGAAGGCCGGTGGCCAGAAGATGACGGCGGAGGCGCGCAAGAAGGCCAAGAACAAGGCGCAAAACCAGATCGCCCGGAAAGGCGAGCAGTCCGGCAGCGACGGCATGGCCCACGCGCTGCGAGCCGGACCGTGGAAACTCGTCTTCGACATCGAGCACAATGCGCCCGTCGCGCTCTACAATCTGGCCGACGACCTGACCGAACAGAAGAACCTCATCGCCGACGAAGCGCAGAAGGAGCGCATCGCGCGCATGGACAAAATCTATCGCGACATCCGCAGCTCCAAGCGCAGCACGCCCGTCGGCCAGCCGTGAGCGGTGCGCGCTGTGGGGGTTCTATGAAAGACACACGCATGCTCCTGGCGGCCCTGCTGCTGGCTCCGCTGGCCGCGCTGTGCGCCACGGGCACCATCGCTACCGCCTCGGTCCTGCCGCCAACTCACCGTGGTCTGTATGCAATCTGGTATGAGCGCATGCCGGAGGTGATGGAATTGCCTTACATCACCGGCGGCCAAGTCATTGTGCAGTGGGGCGAGCTGGAAACGGCGGAAGGTCAGTACGACTTCAGCCGGCTGGAGGCGCAGATGAAACAGCTGCACGACCAGCACAGGCCCTTTACGGTGCAGGTCAACGGCAACAAAAAGCCGGCGTGGTTGTTCGACCGCGTGCCGTTTCTGCCGGAACAGTTGGACGTGCAGGTGCGCGACGCGCGCGGGACGCTGATGTATTGGCACCCGGAGTTCGAGCGGGCCTATGGCAATTTCCTGCGGGCCTACGCTGCGTTTCTAAAACAGTCGCCGTACCGCGCATCGCTGTTGGGCGTGCGGCAGAATTTCAACGCCATCGGCACGGAGCACTGGCGGGTGCCCAACGACAAGCATGCCCGGTCGCAGTGGCGCGTGCCTCCAGGGGCGAATGCCGGTGAACCGTTCACGCCGGCGCTGGGCCGTACGTATCAGACCCGGGTGCTGGCGGCGTTCGTCAAGGAGTTTGCGCCCGAGATACGGGTGTTTGTCCGCAACAACATTGAGACGGACCTGCG
>CAIWHP010000194.1 GCA_903912445.1 uncultured Lentisphaerota bacterium | reverse complement strand
TTCAACGGCCATTTCCCGAACGACCCGATCATGCCGGGCGTGCTGCAGTTGGAGGCCATGGCGCAGCTCTCGGGCATCCTGCTGAACAAGATGCTGCACCGCGAGGGGCAGATCTCCTACTTCCTTTCGATCGACAAGGCACGCTTCCGCCGGATCGTGCGGCCCGGCGACCAACTTCGCATGGAGGTCAAAATCCTCAAGGCGCGGCTGGGGATGTACAAGGTCTGGGGCGTGGCCACGGTCGACGGCGAACCGGCGAGCGAGGCGGAGCTGATGTTCGGCGCGAAGGTGGACTGACGGATGGGTAACAACATCCATCCCACGGCGGTCGTGGCGCCGGGCGCGCAGCTCGGCGAGGGGGTCGAGATCGGCCCCTACAGCGTCATCGGCGAGCACGTGCAGCTGGGCGCGGGCACGAAGCTCCACCCGCACGTGGTGCTGGCGGGCCACACGCGCATCGGCGCCGGCTGCGAAATTTTCCCGTTCGCGAGCATCGGGCAGCAGACGCAGGACCTGAAGTTCCGCGGCGGCACGCCGCGTGTGGAGATCGGCGACCGGACCACGTTGCGCGAATACGCGACGGTGAACGCGGCGACGAACGACGGCGACGTGACGCGGGTCGGCAGCGGCTGCCACATCATGGCCTATGCGCATGTGGCACACGATTGCGTGGTGGGCAACGAGGTGATCATGGCGAACGCCGCGACGCTGGCGGGGCACGTGATCCTGGAGGACCAGGTGATCATCGGCGGGCTGTGCGGCGTGCACCAGTTCGTGCGCATCGGGCGGCTGGCGATCACCGGCGGCTGCTCGAAGGCGACGCAGGACATCCCGCCGTTCATGACGGCGGACGGCAACCCGATGAGCGTCCACGGCCTGAACACGATCGGCCTGCAGCGGCGCGGCATCGGCGAGCCGGCGCAGGCGGCCCTGAAGAAGGCCTACCGGATTTTGTACCGCGAGAACCTGACGGCCAAGCTGGCCTTGGCCAAGATCGAAGCGGACGTGGAACAGCTGCCGGAGGTCGCGCACCTTGTGGCGTTTGTGCGCGCCTCGGAGCGGGGCATAACCAGATGAAGATTCGTATCGCTGTGGCGGTCATTGGCGCGGCGCTGCTGGGCAGCGTGGCGCACGGGCAGCTCACGGCACCGACCAACTCCGCCGCGCCCGTGCGCGGCGCGCCGACCATCAACTTCAACTTCGATCAGGTCGAAATCCGCACCCTGGCGCGCCTCGTCGGCGAGATGACCGGGCGGCGCTTCCTGGTGGACAACACGGTGACCGGGCGCGTGACCGTGGTGACGCCGGCGCCGGTGCCGCAGGCCACCGTCTACCCGCTGTTCCTCAACGTGCTCGAGGCGAGCGGCTACTCGGTGGTCGAGCACGAGCAGATGTTCCACATCGTGGCGCTGCCGGAACGCGGGCTGCCGGCCGCGCCGCTGGCGGGCGACGGGGCGGCGCAGCAGGGCGTGGTGACCAAGATCATCCCGTTGCAGAACGTCAGCGCGCTGGAGATGCGCAAGGTGCTGGAGCCGATGGTGCGCGGCGGCAAGACGGGCGCGCTGGCGGCGGTCGAGCAGACGAACCACCTGCTGATCACCGATACGCGGGCGAGCATTGCGCGGCTGGAAACCATCATCGCCGAGCTGGACAAGCCCGGGGCGTCGCGCGCCATCGAGATCGTGAAGCTGGAGCACGCCGCGGCCGACGAGGTCGCCGCGCAGATCAACGCGGCGCTGCGCGGCGCGGATTCGACCGCCAACCGCATCACGCGGCAGGTGCAGCAGATTGCCGGCAGCAGCGGCGGGCTGCCGAGCGACATCGTGATTGTGGCCGGCGTCCAGGCGAACACGCTGCTGCTCGCGGGCCGGCAGGCGCAGCTGGTGGACATCAAGACGCTGATCAAGCAGATGGATGTGGAGCCGAACACGAGCGCGGGCCGGCTGAACGCCGTGTTCCTCAAGTATCTGCCCGCGGCCGAGGCGGCCAAGGGCCTGACCGCGCTGCTCGCGAAGACGGCGGACAAGGACCAGCGGCAGCGGATTGCCGTGGAAGCCAATACCGCCAACAACGCGCTGATGATCGAGGCGTCGCCGACGGACTTTGAACTCGTGCGGACCCTGATCACCAAGCTCGACATGATGCCGCAGCAGGTGATGGTGGAGATCCTGATTGCGGAAGTCAGCGTGGGCAAGAGCCTCAACCTGGGCGTGCAGTGGAACCGCGTGGATGTGCCCAGCAAGGGCCAGACCACGGCCCTGGGCGGGTTCCGCGGCGACGCCGCGGACAACCTGACCGCGGCGCTGAGCAACAGCCTCCCGCAAGGGCTGGCCATCGGCATCGCGCACGGCAACTACACCGACGCCCTGGGCCATGTGCTGCCGAACGTGCTGGCCTTCGTGACGGCGCTGGCCGGCAACAACGATGTCAAG
The DNA here is from genome assembly GCA_903912445.1 of uncultured Lentisphaerota bacterium. GTDB lineage: Bacteria > Verrucomicrobiota > Kiritimatiellia > CAIQIC01 > CAIQIC01 > DP16D-bin41. Next base: position 4,704 of record CAIWHP010000194.1, on the reverse strand, counting down.
ATCCTGTCCAACGTCCCGCTGTGGGCCCAGAACAACGTCGAGGCCACCGTCAACGTGGTGGACAACATCCCCATCCGGAAGTCCACCATCGAGGGGGGCTCGGGCACGGCGCGCGACGTGATCCAGAACATCGAGCGCATGGATGTGGGCATCAAGCTCAAGTTCACCCCGCAGGTGAATCCGGACAAGCAGGTGATGATGAGGCTCAGCCCGAGCATCGAGTCCATCACCGATGCGGGACCCTCGGGCGACTTCGCGCCGACGATCGCGAAGCGCAGCGTGGAGACCACCGTCACCGTGCCGGACAACGCGACCATCGTCATCAGCGGCCTGATCCGGCAGGACCGCATGAAGGCGGAAAACAAGATCCCGCTGCTGGGCGATATTCCGCTGATCGGCTTCCTGTTCCGCTCGACGAGCGAGAAAACGCAGCGCACGAACCTGCTGATTTTCGTCACGCCGCATATCGTCAGCGACATGAGCCGCGCGCAGGAACTGCAGCAGGCGCTGGAGGGCAAGACGGGACTCACGGCGTCCACGAACTCCATCCTCTCGCCGGTCGTCACGAATGCGGCGGCGACGCCGCCCGCCAACAAGAAATCCGTCCTGCTGCCGGCCCGCTAGGAGCCCATCGCCATGCACCTCGGCGAAATCCTTGTACGGCGCGGGCGCCTCACCGCGCCGCAGCTGACCACCGCACTGCAGCTCCAGCGCGAGGAGCAGCCCCGGCGCCGGCTCGGCCAGCTGCTGCAGGCCCAGGGCTGGGTGCAGGAAGGCGACGTGCTCGAGGCGCTCGCGGAGCAGTCCGGCCTCACCGTCGTCCGCACGGTGGACGAGGCATGGCTCGATCCGGCGCTGGTCAAGGACCTCCCGGTCGAGTGGGCGCGCTCGAACGGCGCGCTGCCGATCCGCTGGCAGGGCGCGCTCGGCATGCTGACGAGCGACCCGACGGCGGTCGCGGTCCATGATGATCTCGCGCTGCTGCTCGGGCAGGATGTCCACGCGGTCCTGGCGCCGGCGGCCGAAGTCCTGCACGCCATCGAGCGGTGCTACTTTAGCAAGAGCGACACCTCCCAGGAGCTGCTGCGCGACCTCGCCGAGGCGCGCCCGGGCGACGCCGTCGAAATCCAGCGCAGCGACGACCTGCTGCACGTCACCGAGCAGGCCCCGGTGACGCAGCTCGTCAACCTGATCCTGCTTGAGGCGCTCAAGGCGCGCGCCTCGGATATCCACATCGAGCCGTTCGAGCAGCGGGTCGCGGTGCGCTTCCGCGTGGACGGGCTGCTCTATGAACAGAACTCGCCGCCGAAGCACCTCGAGGCCGCGTTCGTCTCGCGCCTGAAGGTCATGGCCAAGCTCGACATCGCCGAAAAGCGGCTGCCGCAGGATGGCTCCGCGCGCGTCCGCGTCGGCGAGCGCGAGATTGATATCCGCGTCTCGACCATCCCCGTCGCCGAGGGCGAGCGCGTGGTGCTGCGCCTGCTCAACCGCTCCGCCGCGCTGCTGCCGCTGACCGACCTCGGCATGGACGGCGCCTCGCTGGCGCGCTTCCGCCGCGTGTTGCGCGAGCCGCACGGCGTCATCCTGGTCACCGGCCCGACCGGCAGCGGCAAGACGACGACGCTCTATGCCGCCCTGCGCGAGGTGGACACCCAGCGGCTCAACGTGATGACGATCGAGGATCCGATCGAATACCAGCTGCCGAACATCGGGCAGATCCAGGTCAAGCCGAAGATCGGGCTGACCTTCGCCGCCGGCCTGCGGCATATCCTGCGCCAGGATCCGGACGTCATCCTCGTCGGCGAGACGCGCGACCTGGAGACTGCGGAGATCCTCGTGCGGGCCTCGCTGACCGGCCATCTTGTGTTCAGCACCCTGCACACCAACGATGCGGTCGGCGCGGTCGTGCGGCTCGCGGATATGGGCATCGAGCCCTATCTGCTGGCCTCGGCGTTCCAAGCCGCGCTGGCCCAGCGGCTCGTGCGGTGCCTGTGTCCCGACTGCCGCGAGGCCTCCACGCTCACGCCGGAGGAGCGCGCCACGCTCGGCCCGTGGGCGGCGCAGCTGGCCGACGGTGTCTGGCGGCCGCGCGGCTGCGCGAATTGCCTTGAGGGCTATCGCAGCCGCACCGGCATCTATGAATTCATGACGGCCGACGTGCCGCTGCTCGATGCCGTGCGGTCCGGCGCCGACCTCGCCAAGCTCTTCCAGCTCGCGCGCGCCGGCGGCATGCGCACGCTGTGGGAGGACGGCCTTGAAAAAGTTCGCACGGGCATCACGAGCCTGGCCGAGGTGCTGCGCGCGGTGGGCCATCCCGATGCCGTGCTATGAAGACCTTCGCCTACAAGGCCTACGACGCCACCGGCCGCGCGGCGCAGGGGCTGATCGAGGCGCTTGACCTCAAGGAGGCGCGCGAAAAACTGCAGACGCGCGGCCTGTTGCCGGAATCCGTCCTGCCCGCCGAAGCCTCGCCCGCCGGCGCGCGGCGCGCGGCCTTCAACCTCGACCAACGCGCGATGTGCTACCACGAGCTCGCGGCCCTGCTGCAGTCGGGGCTGCCGCTGGTGCAGGCCCTGGACATTCTGATCCAATCCCCGGAGTTGGGTCCGAACGTGTTGCGGCTCGCCGGCGTGCGTGACCGCATCCGCGAAGGCCAGGGGCTGGCCCTGGCGCTGGCCGGGGGCAGCGCCGAGGTCACCGCCTTCGAGCGCGCCGCGATCGAGGTCGGCGAGCGCGTCGGTAACCTGCCGCTGGTGATGCAGCGGCTCGCCGCCTTTCTGGAGGAGCAGAAAAAAATGCACGAGCGCATCACGACCGCGCTGCTCTATCCGGCGGTCGTGGTGACGCTCGCGCTGCTCGTCGGCACAGGGCTGCTCGGCTTCCTCCTGCCGTGGGTGGCGCGCATGATGCAGGATGCCGGCATCCCGCTCTCCGGCTTGACGAAGGCGATGCTCGCCCTGCGCGCGTGGCTCGGCCCGCTGCTGCTGGCCGCCGGCGCCGCCGGCGTGTTCTTGTGGCTGCACTTCCGGCAGCGTGTGGCGGAAAGCGACGAGGTGCGGCAGCGGCTCGAGCAGCGGCTGCTGCGCTGGCCGCTCGTGGGGCGCGGCTATGCAGCGCTGATCAACCTGCGCTTTGCGCGGACGCTGGCGATGCTGCTGCGCGGCGGCGTGCCGCTCGTGGAGGCGCTCGTGATCGCGGGCCGCGCGACCGGCAGCGCGTGGGTCGCAGCCACTACGGCGCAGGGTGCCGAGCGCGTCAAACACGGTGCCAGCCTGGCGGCGACCTTGCGGACGATCGAACCGTTGAACCTGTCCCTGCCGGCGTGGGTGCAGGCGGGCGAGGCCGGCGGCAATCTGGACGCGCTGCTGGATCACGCCGCCGACCGCAACCAGCAGCAGTGGGACCGCCTGATGACGCGCAGCATGACGATGATCGAGCCCGCGCTGATCATCATCGTCGGCGTGTTTGTTCTGCTGATTGCCATGGCGATTCTATTGCCGATTCTGACGATGAACCAGACGCTGACGTGAGACGTTGCGGGTGTTTTGCGCGCGGCGTCCGGCGCCTTGATGTTGCATTCCGAAGACCCCGGAAGAGAAATTCAGGCGGAATTTACAAATTATTTTATGCGCTCTTATCATGTTGAAGACAAGAGTGATGCGCTGTTTTATTGCGAGCTATACGGAGTGTGCAGAAGGTTTTTTTTAAAAAGGTGTTGACGGATTAAGGGGGGTGCTATAATCTGTCCTCACGTTCGTCGCATACATGACCTGCTGACCGAGGCGCGAGTCGCGGATGGCGGAGAGAAAAAAGCGAAAGATTTCGCTTGTATGTGACGGAGCGCTGGTGTAAAAAACCTGCGCGGAAATAAGATGGTGGGACATAGCTGGCCCACGGTAAAAAATGGGCCGGCTGGTTGTTTCTTGCTGTCTGGTTCTTTGAAAACAGAATAATTCAAGAGCATCGCTTCGACATGGAAGCGGTGCGATTTCTTAAAGTTTTAAGCCTGCGATAGTTTTTTAGCCGGTCCTGCGGAAGCAGGGTCGGACTTTGGTCAATTAAATGCCGAGGTCGCGAGCCGACACGGCAGCTCAATGTTTTTATACGGAGAGTTTGATCCTGGCTCAGAACGAACGCTGGCGGCGTGGATTAGGCATGCAAGTCGAACGGGACATTATCTGTAGCAATACAGGTGATGTCTAGTGGCGGAAGGGTGAGTAACGCGCGGGCAATCTGCCCTTAAGTTGGGGATAACACTCCGAAAGGAGTGCTAATACCGAATGTGGTCGCTCCAGACATCTGGAACTATCCAAAGCCGGGGACCGCAAGGCCTGGCGCTTGAGGATGAGCCCACGTACTATCAGCTAGTTGGTGAGGTAACGGCTCACCAAGGCTAAGACGGTTAGCTGGTCTGAGAGGATGGTCAGCCACACTGGGACTGAGACACTGCCCAGACTCCTACGGGAGGCTGCAGTCGAGGATCATTCGCAATGGGCGCAAGCCTGACGGTGCGACGCCGCGTGCAGGATGAAGGTTTTCGGATCGTAAACTGCTTTTGTTAGGAAAGAAAATGCTAAGCCCAATAAGCTTAGAACTGACGGTACCTAACGAATAAGCCACGGCCAACTCCGTGCCAGCAGCCGCGGTAATACGGAGGTGGCAAGCGTTACTCGGAATCATTGGGTGTAAAGGGCAAGTAGGCGG
>CAIWHP010000193.1 GCA_903912445.1 uncultured Lentisphaerota bacterium | reverse complement strand
TCATATCGTATCCACAAAGGTGCGTTGGACCTTGTTGAACAGGAACAGGCCGCTGACCAGGACGACCACCGTCACCAGCCAGCTCAGCCCCAGCCCGGACCAGTCGGCGCTGCCCCCGCCCGTGAAGGCGTGCCGGTTGAACTCCACCACGGCCGTCATCGGGTTCAGCCAGAGCACAAACTTCCATGTCGGGTTCACCACCAGCGACGCCGGGTACACAATCGGCGTGGCGTACATCCACAGCTGCGACAGGAACGGCAGCGCGAACCCGAGGTCCCGGTACTTGATCGTCAGCGCCGAAACCCACAGCCCGAAGCCCAAGCCCATGAGCGCGCACTGGGCGATCAGCAGGGGCAGCAGCAGCAAACACAGGTTCGGATGCATGCCGCTGTTGGTGAAGAGCAGATAGTAAAAGTAGAACCCCAGAAAGATGATGGCATTGAGGGTCAGATGCGCGAAGTTGGTCACCACCCCGGACAGCGGGATGATCAGGCGGGGGAAATAAACCTTCGACAAGACCCCCGTGTTGGCCACCAGCGACCCGGCGCCCTGGTTCAGGACGCCTTGGAAGTAGTTCCAGAGCACGGTGCCGCTCATGTAGAAAACGAACTGCGGCACGCCCTCGGTCGAAATGCCGGCCACCTTGCCGAAAATGATGGTGAAGACGACGGCTGTCAGGAGCGGCTGGATGATGAACCAGAGCGGGCCGAGGATGGTCTGCTTGTAGACCGCGGTCAGGTCCCGCTTGGCCAGGAGCCGCAGCAGGTCGCGGTACTCCCACAGCTCCTGCCAGTCGATGCGCCACCACGCTTGATGCGCGCGTATGATCGTCCGAGCCATAGTCTGATCCTGAGCCAGTCGTCCTGCCGCTAGCCGATCAACAGCTTCAACAAGGGTAGGTTGAGGGCCTTCGTGGCGCGGTCGCGCAGAATTTTTGCGCGTTTGACGCGCGCCACGAGAAACTTCAAGGTTTTGTCGTTATGCGCGGCGGGCGTGCTGTTTTCCAGCGTGGCGTAGGCGGCGTTCAACTCGCTGCCCGCCGCGTCCAGCTTGCTGCGCACCAGGCCCAGCAGCCCCTGCCGCAGGGCCACGCCGATGTTGTCCACCGTGCGATAATATTTCCGCCGGTCGCCGGGCTTCCAGGACCGCCGGATCAGGCCCAGGCTTTCCAGCCGCCGGGCCGTGATGCTCACCGCCGCCTTGCTCAAGCCCAGCTCCTCGCCAATCTGGTCCAAGGAACAATCCCCGTCCCAGAGATACAGGTAGACCAGGAGCTGGCCGACGAGGCGGCCGAGGCCGAAATCCTGCGACGTGTGCCCGCCCACCTCCACCAGCTGCAGCCGCACGTCCCGGGCCACGGCCGCGGCGCCCGCGCCGTGCGCCGCCGGTTTGCTGCGTGCCGTCACCAAACCTTGCATCGCGTGTCTCCTGTTCCAAGGGTTGGAAGCATCCGGCCGGCGTTTTTCCAAGGCTTGGAAAAGCCGCCGCCCGCGGCTGGCCGCCCGGTGGGGCGCAGCCCTTCCGGGCAGGCTGCCGCCCTTGGTCGCGCGCGCGGACCGCCCCTTCCAGCCCTGTTATTTTCCAGCCGCATCCGCATGATGCTTACGAAGTTTTAGAAAACCGTAAAACCTATAAACCTTCCCGATCCCCCCGTCCAGCCCAAAGGTTTCGCCGCCGCATCCGGCGCTGCCCGTCAGCGCTGTGGCCGCCGTGCCGTAGCGGCGCCGCCCGGCCCCCGCGCGCGCCTGTGTGGCCGCGGTCACCCGGTTGGCCCCGGCAGATCCGCCGGCCTTTTCTCGCAGAAAAATAGAATCCGATTCTCCTCAATCTGCTCCTCCAGCAGCACCTTGAAGCGGGTCTCCAGGCAGGCCTTGAACCACTCCTTCGTGTACCACGCCGGCAGGGGCGGGGCCGCCGTGCCGTTCCATAGTCCCAACGGCATGAATTCAATGGCCAGATACTGCCTGGTGAGGGTGAAGAAAGCCTGCAGCAGCGTGTCGATGTCGGCCTTTTGGCGCAGCGTTAGGTGATGCATGACCGCCAGCACCAGGACCAGATCGGCCGGTATCCGCTCCTCCACTTTAAGCGTGGAGACCTCGGGGTACATGACATTCACCATGCCGACGGTAATGCGCTCAGCCAGGTCCGGAGATGTGCGGAGCCTGCCATACTGCTTGTCAATGGCGCGGGAATCGTAATCCAGGCACAGGAGGTGCGCGTTCGTGAAGCGGCGCGCCAGCAGTTCCGTGAAATACCCGCTGTTGCCTGCCAGGTCGACCGCGGTGGCCCACGTATAGTTGCCTAGTATGTCCAAGATTCTGCAAAAGCGTGGCGTGACGGCGCTCGTCTTGAAACTGGCGTCATGATAGGTTTCCCACTCCGTGTTGTTCTGGGGTGCCTCCAGTGCTTCGATTTGTGCCCTGATTTCTTGGGGGCCATAATCGATCGCTTGGTAAGGTGCCACGTCCAGGAGCCGCTTCCGCAGCGGTGGGATCTGCCAAAACACCATGTTGGTGAGCATCCTGGCCCAATACCCCAAGCCGGCTTCCTGCGTGAACGGCTTCACATACTTGCGCAAGAGCGGCAGCTGTTCCAGTGCGGTGAAGGGTTGCAGCCGGACTCCTTGGCGATCATCCCGCAACAAGCGGTTGGCGATATAGAAGTTTCCCGCGCTCCACAACTTGAGAGGGATGTAGCCAAACCGGAGAAACTCAAGCAGCGGAAAGCACCTGGGGGTTTGTCCTTCGCGCAGGCTGCCGAAGTCGACAAACATGGGGCGCCCCGAGAAAAAGACGATGTTGTGCACATGGGAGTCCTGCAAGTGATGCCCATGTTTTTCGCACACAGCCGCCACCGCAAGAATTGTCAGGGCTGCATCTTTCAGCATGGAGAAGGACCATTCCCAGCACTGCAAGATAAAGGGCGCGCGTTCGTGCTCCAGCACCAATTCACCACGCGCCAGGGCGGCCTGGTTCACCGTTGTTTTTGGAAACAGACGCTTGGCCACCAGTTCCTCAAACAGCGCGGATTTCAGGAGCTTGAGGGCGGCCGCTTGGTAGTCCGGGGATATCCGGCGATAGACCCGGTCTTGTGCGATAAACACGGTGCCCGCCGTATCCGCCGGATGCAATTCCGGGCGCAGCAGATGCTCGTAGCGTATAGCGTCCGATTCCATTTCGTTAGGAGCTCCTGATCGTCCAGTTTTGCCGGACAAAACATAATCCTGCCGAGGCCGGTTGTTTTTGCCAATCAAACAGGGCTACATCATGCACCTGCAGGTCAAAGGCATCCTCCACATGGTCGATGATCTCGCCGCCCCGCCGGCAGGCCACATTGCACACGTAGTGGCCGGGCGTCAGCCGGATATCCGGGCTGAGCTGAACCGTCACCACGCCGTTGCCCGGCCACTGGTTGGCCAGCGCAGGAATACTGGAGGAATCGAGGAAGGTCAACAGTTCCCCGGTGGTCCTGCGGATGCTCACCAGCAGGCCTGCGTTTCCCCACGCCGACAGGCCTGACGTATAACCGACCTCGATCACCCAGGCGCCCCGGCTCAGGTCGAAAAACATGTCCATTTTGGTGACCCGCACGATGCCGCTCCCTTTGCGGTCTTTGCGCTGAGCGATGTCCACCCCTCGGGCTCTTTTCACGGTGTCATCGAGATAGCGGTCCACCACCTCCGTTGCGCTGCCCAGAAAATCGACGGTGCCGTTCTTGAGGTAGACCCCGTGACTGCACAGCGCCTTCACCGCGCCCATGTTGTGGCTGACAAATAGAACCGTGCGGCCCTGGCCTGAAAAATCCTGCATCTTGCCCAGGCATTTATTCTGGAATTCGGCATCCCCAACGGCCAGCACCTCATCCACCAGAAGGATTTCCGGCTCCAGATGCGCGGCGACGGCAAACGCCAGGCGCACGTACATTCCGCTCGAATAACGCTTCACCGGTGTATCGATGAATTTATCCAGCTCCGAGAAAGCCACAATCTCGTCGAATTTGGCGGCAATCTCGCGCCGCTTCATGCCGAGAATGGTGCCGTTCATGTAAATGTTTTCGCGCCCGGTCAACTCCGGGTGGAAACCGGTGCCCACTTCCAGCAGGGAGGCCACGCGGCCGTTGATCACCGCCTCGCCGGAGGTGGGCTCCGTGATCCGGGTGAGGATTTTTAGCAGCGTCGATTTGCCTGCGCCATTGCGGCCGATGATGCCGATGACGGTGCCCGGCTCCACGTCAAACGATACGTTCTGCAACGCCCAGAACTGGTCTGCGCCCGCCCGCTCAGCCTCGATTTTGCGGGCCTCGGTGACCGAATGGCCTACCGTGCTGAAGTGCTCGCGCGGGTCGCGTCCGCGCAGCTTGTGCCACCAGTACTGGGCCTCATCCACCAGCGTATGCCGGCCGATCGCGCCCAGCTGGTAGCACTTGGAGAGGTTCCGAACGGAGATGGCGGGTTCGCTCATATGGTATCCACAAAGGTGCGTTGGACCTTGTTGAACAGGAACAGGCCGCTGACCAGGACGACCACCGTCACCAGCCAACTCAGCCCCAGTCCGGACCAGTCGGCGCTGCCTCCGCCCGTGAAGGCGTGCCGGTTGAACTCCACCACGGCCGTCATCGGGTTCAGCCAAAGCACAAACTTCCACGTCGGGTTCACCACCAAGGACGCCGGGTACACAATCGGCGTGGCGTACATCCACAGCTGCGACAGGAACGGCAGCGCAAATCCCAGATCCCGGTACTTGATCGTCAGCGCCGAAACCCACAGCCCGAAGCCCAAGCCCATGAGCGCGCACTGGGCGATCAGCAGGGGCAGCAGCAGCAAACACAGG
>CAIWHP010000192.1 GCA_903912445.1 uncultured Lentisphaerota bacterium | reverse complement strand
CCGCGTCTTTTTCATGCTTGAGCCCCTGTGCCAGCGCGACCTTTTGGGCCTCGGACACAGCCAGTTTCAACCGCGGACGACCTCGTTTCTTCTTCATGGCCCCAGTCTGCCAAGCCGCCGCTTCGAAGGCAAGTATATATATACCTTATAACATGCGAATATGGTATGAGGTATCAATTGTACGTGGCGTTGCGCGTAACCTCTGGGGTTCCCCACCCCGACCTCCTTGACGCGCAACGCCATTTTTCTTTTCCTGCGCCGCGCCCCTCGCGTGGCGGCGGAAGCCTCACCAGAAGTCCTATAGGCCGTGTCTTCCAGAGGCTTCCGGCCCGACACTTTCCCGGGTTTGGAACCGTTGTGGGCTGGTTTTTCCAAGCTTGGAAAGCCGGCGCAAGCTCAAACATGCCACGGGGCGCGGAAGGCCCGGGCGCGGAGCCGGTTGGCGGCCTCGTCGCCGATGAACTCCTCACGGACAGGGTCGAATTTCACGGTGCGGCCAAGTTCCCAGGCGATGGCGGCGGCGTGGCAGGCGAGGTGCGACTTACGCATGATCGCGCTGTTCGCCGCCGGCTTGGCGCGCGACCGGACGCAGTCGAAGAAGTTCCGGGTGTGTCCCACCGGGTGGATGCCGGCTTCGCGCGACACGACGCGGGCATCGCGCAACTTGGCGGGCTGCACCACCAGGTCGCCGGCATCGCCGGTCTCGACCCAGCCCTCATCGCCCTCGAAACGCACGGGGCAGGTGCCCAGTTCCGTCCGGTAGTGCGGCGCGCGGTTGCCAAACGCGTCCGGCAGGAAATCCAGCACGAGCTTGACGCCATTGGCATAGGTCGCGGTGATGTTGGTCTCCGACGGGACAAACACCAGCGGCGTGGTGGCATCGGCGTCGTTCGCCATCTGGCAGAGATCGATCGTGTGGGCTCCCCAGTCCAGGAGGGTCGCACCAGAATCAAAGTCATAGTGCTTACGCCACCGGCCTGCCACATAGGCTTGGTTGTAGGGGCGCCATGGGCACGGGCCGAGCCACAGATCCCAGTCCACCAGCTCGCGATCCGGCACCGGCTCGGCCGGCAGCCAGGCATGGTCCACCTGCGGCACATAGGCCGAGGCATGCAACGTGCGCAGCTGGCCCAGCTTCCCGCTGCGCGCCAGCTGCACGGCAAACTGAAAGTTGGCGATGGTGCGCCGCTGGGTGCCGGCCTGAAACACGCGGCCGAGCCGGCGCATCGTGTCGTCGAGCGCCTGGCAGTCGGCGATGGTGAGGCCGCAGGGCTTCTCGCTGTAGACGTCCTTGCCCGCCTTCGCGGCCAGGATCGAGGCCAACGCGTGCCAGCGGTCGCCGGTGGCAATCAGCACGGCGTCGATATCCGGCCGCGCCAGCAGCTCGTGCAGGTCGCGATACATCACGCAGTCCTTGTTGCCGTAGTGCTCGTCGGCCATGTTCTTGACGAACTCGCGCCGGCTGGCCTGCACGTCGCAGATCGCGACGAACTGGACGTCCTTCTCCGGCAGCATGCAGCCGAGCACCAGCCGCCCGCGCGGCCCGATGCCGATCGCGCCGAGGGTGATGCGCTCGCTGGGCGCCACCGCGCCGCCGCGCCCGAGCACGGCAGCCGGCACGAACAGCGGAAACGCGAGCGCCGCGCCAGCCTGGGCGGTCACCTTGAAAAAATCGCGGCGGGCCAGTTTCTTTTTCAGCATAAGTTATCGTCCAAGCTCAAGCCGCCCCATGCACCCTGCGCTTCACGCCTGCCAAGGGTCGCGGGCGGCACGGGAGCGGAGGCGATTGGCCTCGGCATCGCCAATAAATTCTTCCTTCACGGGGTCGAACTTCAGGCTCCGCTTGAGCAGCATGGAGAGGTTGATCGCGTGGCAGGTGGTCATCGAGCGGTGCGCCACCTCGGCATTGGCGACCGGCTGGCGGCGCGAGCGGACGCTGTCGAGGAAGTCGCGCATGTGGTTCATCACGCGGCGCTCGCGCTCCTCGTAGGCCGTGAGCAGTTTCTGGCGCTCGCCCAGCAGCGCGGGGTTGGAGACCTCCGGCCCGGCATAGCCATCGGCGCAGGAGACCCAGCCCTCGCTGCCCTCGTAGCGCACACCACACGAGCCGTGCCAGAGCCCGAAGCCCTTGAAGCTGCCGACCGCGAGCACAAGCTTGACGCCGTTGGCGTAGCGCGCCGTGAAACCTTCGGAGGTCTCGTTGTTGGGATATGCATAGTCGACCGCCGAGGTCCTGTCGGCATCGATCACGCCCTGGCACTGGCAAATGGTGTGGCTGCACCAGCCCGCGACGCCGGTGCCGAAGTCGTAGTAGTTCAGCCATGCGCCGCAGCCGGTGAGATAGCCTTTGTTGTAGGGCCGCCACGGGGCGGGACCGAGCCACAGATCCCAGTCGAGATCGGTCTTCGCCGGTTCCGGCTGGGCCGGCAGCAGGTCGTGCTTCATCTCGAAGGGCAGCGTGTGCGCCTTCAGCGTGTGAAGCTTGCCGAGCCGCCCGCTGCGCGCCAGCTCATCGGCGAAAACAAAGTTGGCCTCGCTGCGGCGCTGCGTGCCGACCTGGAAGATTTTCCCGAGCCGGCGCGCGGTCGCGGTCAGCACCTGCCCCTCGGCAATGCTCATCGTCGAGGGTTTCTCGGAGAAGACGTCCTTGCCCGCGCGCATCGCGAGCACCGCCATCGGCGTATGCCAGCGGTCGCCCGGCGCCATGATGATGGCATCGATGTCGGGGCGCGCGAGCACTTCGCGGAAATCGATGTAGGCGGCGCAGGCCTTGTTGCCGTACTGCTCATCCACGGTGGCCTTCGCGCGCTCGCGCCGCTCGCGGTTCACATCGCAGACGGCGACGAACTGCACATCCTGCTCGTGCAGCGCCACGCCGAGGTCATAGCTGCCGCGCCCGCCGATGCCGATCGCGGCCACCTGCAGCCGCTCGCTCGGCGCCGCCGCGCCGCCGCGGCCGAGCACCCCGGCCGGCACGATCAGCGGCGCGATCGCCGCCGCCGCCAGGAACTTCCGCCGTGACAATCCGCCGGTTTGCCGTTGCATCTGCGCACCCCCCATTCTGTTTCATCGAGAACGTTTCCCCTGCCGGGAAATTGCAGCGCCAGCCTTTTCCCGACGGGGGAAAGGACCAGGCTCACCAGAAGCGCTTGAACGTCAGGCCGAATGACTTGCCGTCGGTCGAGGGCGAGACGGACCAGGTGCTCCCTTGGTAGGTAAAAAACATGCTGCTGAAGATGCCGATGGCGGCGCCGGCGCCGACGTCGTGCCAGTAATGGTGGTCGCTTTCGACGCGGCTGTAGGCGGTGAAGGCGGCGAGCGCGTAGGCGGGCACGCCGCAGGTCCAACCGTAGCGGGCGCGCATGAACTCGGCGGAGGCGAAGGCCACGGCGGAATGACCCGAGGGGAACGATTGATGGCCCTGGCCGTTCGGCCGTGTCTCGTAGACGATGCTCTTCAAGGCGAGGACGGTGAGGCCCTGCACTGCGAAGGCGCCGGTGAACCGCAAGGCTCCATCCCAGTCCTTGTCGATCAACGTCAGACCCATG